>JBGTCS010000186.1:0-10881 GCA_041748715.1 Pyrinomonadaceae bacterium
CATCGACGAAAACGGTGTCAAAAAAGCCGCAAAGATGATCGGCGATGCCCTCGTTGTAAGTTATAAGTCGGGTGACGATCTCGTTATTTCGACAATGCGGCTTCGGGGGGAAACGCTTGAAGAGGAAATTCTGACATTGGATGCGAGTCAGACCGCTCGGCCAAAAGGTATGCAGCGAATCGAACTCCGCCGCGCATCGGTAGGGGATAATTAGATAGGTCTAAAACCTCCGTTGAGGTGCAAATAGTAATGAGGCTCTTTTATGAAAATAGGGAGCCTCTTTTTTTTATTCAAGGCCGCCGTATTCAGATTCGGCCTCGGCAGCCAAAGGCGGAAACCCAAGCCGTAGCGCGGGTGCTCTCTATGGGTATTGTTCAAGTTGGGAAACCTCGGGCTCGCGCACCCTCCCTACCGGTCGGGTTTCCGCCTTTGATCAATTCTGTAAAGCTATATTTTTGATAGACAATCTTAGGAGAGCAAACAGCTCAAATTAAATGCATTAATGCTTCGCGGTTTGCCGCAACAGTCTTTTCCAGATCGTCCCGAGTGTGAGCGGCGGAGACAAAACACGCTTCAAACTGTGAAGGCGGCAGATAAATTCCCTGCTCTAGCATTTGATTAAAATAACTTGTGAATTTTGTTGTGTCCGAGGTTTTTGCCGAGTCAAAATCGGTCACCTCATCATTGGTAAAGAAAAGCGTGAACATCGATCCGCAGGTATTTAACGTCAGGTCAAGTTCAAATTCGGTCAGGTTTTTGCGGATGCCCTGATATAGGTACTCGCAGTTTATTTCGAGGTCGCCGTAAAAGTCGGCGTCTTCGTCGATGATCTTAAGGGTCTCGATACCCGCCGCCATCGCCAGCGGATTCCCCGACAGCGTTCCGGCCTGATAGACCGGGCCTGACGGAGCGATCAATTCCATAATGTCACGTCGGCCTCCGTATGCACCGACGGGCAGCCCGCCGCCGATGATCTTGCCAAAGGTTGTCAGATCAGGAGCAACGCCGTAAAGTTCCTGTGCACCGCCGCGGGCGACGCGGAAACCGCTCATTACCTCGTCAAATATAAGTAAAATGCCCTCGGCCGTACAAAGTTTACGGAGTCCGCTGAGGAAATTGAGGTCCGCTCGAACGCAGCCCATGTTCCCGGCGACCGGCTCTATAAAAACGGCCGCGATCTCGCCCTTATTGCTTTCGACAAGAGCCTCGACGGACGCAAGATTATTGAATTTTGCATTCAACGTATCTTTTGCCGTCGATTTGGTCACGCCGGGGCTGTCTGGCAGGCCGAGTGTCGCAACGCCCGAACCGGCTTTACTCAAAAACGAATCGCCGTGGCCATGATAGCAGCCTTCGAATTTGATGATCTTTTCGCGAT
Source organism: Pyrinomonadaceae bacterium (assembly GCA_041748715.1). Taxonomy (GTDB): domain Bacteria; phylum Acidobacteriota; class Blastocatellia; order Pyrinomonadales; family Pyrinomonadaceae; genus OLB17. The sequence continues at coordinate 1,379 of JBGTCS010000186.1, forward strand.
TTGTAAACCCGCGCGCCAGTCGCATCGCGCTCATCGTGGCTTCGGTACCGGAATTTACCATTCGAATGATCTCAATCGACGGGACAAATTTTTTGACAAGCTTTGCAAGATCGATCTCCTTTTCCGAACTGGCTCCGAAACTTGTCCCGTCATCGGCCGCACGTTTTATCGCATCGATGACTCGCTCATGAGCATGGCCGAGTATCATCGGGCCCCAAGAGCCAATAAAATCGACAAATTCGTTGCCGTCAACGTCATGGATCTTCGACCCTTTAGCTCTACTGATATAAAGCGGATCGCGTCCTACGGACTTAAAAGCCCGGACCGGTGAATTGACGCCGCCGGGCATATGACGACGAGCCTCGGAAAATAATTGTTGGCTTTTTGTTGTATTCATTTAGATTAATCCCGGATTCGTCATTAGTGTAAAATCTCCGATTCTGTGCACAAGCCCGCGCGTAAGCAAGGGCGTATCGCGCAACTCGGAGGTCACGCCTCCACTAAAACCTGACATAAATGTATCGCCCTTGCTTACGCGCGGGCTTGGGCATTGGGCTTCAACCTCAATCACGCCCTACGCCGAATCGGGGTTAATTATTGGGTTGGTTGAAAGCGGATGCCGATACCACATATTTACCGTTTTAGGATTTTGGCGGCCTCTTTTGCAAAATAAGTAATGATGACATCCGCTCCCGCCCGTTTTATCGAGGTCAGTGTCTCAATCATAACTTTTTCGCCGTCGATCCAACCGCGTTCGGCGGCCGCCTTTATCATGGAATATTCGCCGCTGACATTATAGGCGGCGATCGGGATATTAAAATTGTCTTTTGTACGCCGAATCACGTCCAGATACGAAAGCGCTGGTTTTACCATGACGATATCGGCACCTTCGCGGATGTCGAGTGCGATCTCGCGCATCGCCTCGTCGCTGTTGGCAAAATCCATTTGGTACGATTTACGGTCGCCAAACTGCGGTGCGGATTCGGCAGCTTCGCGAAAAGGGCCGTAAAAAGCCGACGAGTACTTCGCTGAATAGGCCATGATTGGCAGATCGGTAAATCCGTTTTCATCCAACGAACGTCTGATAGCCCCAACGCGACCGTCCATCATATCGCTCGGGGCGATAATATCGGCACCGTTTTCGGCGTGCGACAATGCTTCTTTTACAAGCAGATCAAGTGTCTCATCATTTTTGACATCTCCGTTCTCGACCATTCCGCAGTGGCCGTGCGATGTATATTCGCACAGACACACATCGGTGATAACGAGCAGGTCGGGAAACGAAGATTTGATCGCCCGAAGGGCCTTTTGGATAATGCCGTCAGGATCGTAGGCACCACTTCCCAATTCATCTTTCGAGCGCGGAATTCCAAATAACAATACCGAATTAATACCAAGTCGCTGCAACTCTTCGCATTCCAGCAAAGCATTGTCGATGGAAAGTTGAAACTGATCCGGCATCGAGGAAATCTCGTTTTTGACGTTTTCCCCCTCGACAATAAACAGCGGATAAATAAAATCCGAAGCCGCAAGCGTCGTCTCGCTAAACATTTTGCGAAGGGCCGGCGTTCGTCTTAAACGTCGAAGCCGCGATAACGGAAAATCAGGTTGAAGGATGATTTTATCCATATTACTGTCGATTTAGCGAGGCTTGGACATCGGCTGTCGTCGCAATGCTGTTTTTTACACAATCGCTGACCGAGATACCGCGGTAAAAATTGCTGCAAAAGAATATTCCCGGGTTCTGTTCTGTAAATGTTTCAATTGCATCGACAACTGTTTCGTAACCCACGTTGTATTGCGGTATGGCCTGGTCCCACTTTTTGACATTTAGAAAAACCGGATCCGATTTTACGCCAAGAATATGTTCAAGTTCGTCGATTGCAAGTTTTACTAACTCTTCGTCCGAGTTTTGAACGAGTTCCGCGCGTCTTGATCCGCCGATAAATGTTGTAAATAGATGATAACCGTCAGGAGCTCGATTTTCAAAAACCGACGATGTCCAGAGGCTTCCCAGGATTGGCCGACGCTCGACACCCGGCACCAAAAAACCAAATCCGTCGGGATCGGCCGCGACATCCGTCTTTCTAAAACCTGTAACAACCACCGCGAGCGGCGGATAAGCAATTTTGTTTAATTCGCAGGCCAAGCCGTTGTCGACACTTTCAATCAACCGAGCCGCAGCCGACGCTGGCGTGCAAATGATTGCCGCGTCAAACGATTCGGTTACTGACCCAGTCGCAATTTCAAATCCAAAATCAAATGATTTGCGGAGGCTCTCAACTGGAGTATTTACCCTAATTCTGTCGCCGAGCCCGTCACGCAGAGCATCCGTCAGCGTCTGCATGCCGTTGTTAAAGGTGATGCTGCGGGGTGTTCCTTTTGGAAGTTTGTCTGTAGCGTTTTTCCGTGAAAACAAAGCACCTTGCAAAATGCTGCCATGATCTTTTTCAAATTTGTACATTTTTGGAAAAGCGTGTCGGATGCTGAGAATTTTCGGGTCGCCAGCATAGATTCCCGAAATAAACGGATCGACCGCGTAATCAACGATCTCTTTGCCGAGACGCCGCTCAAAAAATGCAGCCACGGATTCATTGTCGGGCGACTTCGTACGAATAAATGGTTCCATCAAAAGGCGAAGTTTTGCTTTCACTGAGAATGCCTTATTTTGGATCAGCCCAATAATCTTTGACGGCAGAGCAATCAGATTTCCGTCCCTGAGAATGTATCTTTTATTCGCGTTTGGTTTTGGTACGGCGATCTGATCGCGAATGTCGAGACTGTCGATCAGGTCGAGCAGCTCTCGTGAAGCAATCGTCGAATTTGGCCCGCGTTCGACGAGAAATCCCTCCGTAAACTCAGTTTGAATATTACCGCCGACGGACGCATTTTTTTCAAAAAGGACGACATCGACACCGGCACGCTTGAGACCGTAGGCGACGCAAAGCCCCGAGATCCCGCCGCCGATTACGCAAACTCGTTTTTTCATTGCGAAGACGAGGCAGCGGCGGTTTCAGATCCACCGACTTCCGCCTTTTGGAAAACCAGTTGAGCCAGGGCGTCAATAAACAGGGGCGAATCATTTAAGCCAATCGTGACCTCAAATTGCCCGACACCCGCCTCTTTGGCCAGATGTCGAAACTCGATACCAACTTCGTAGAGCGTTTCCAGATGGTCCGAAGCAAAGGCGACTGGGACAACGAGCATGTTTTTTACACCCTGCTCGGCCAATTCTTTGATAGTGTCGGGCGTCGACGGCGTCAGCCATTTCATCGGGCCGACCTTTGACTGATAACAGAGGCTGTTTGGCTGCAAAAATCCGCCTTGACTAACGATCATCTCGACTGTTTTTTTGATGTGCCCCGAATATGGATCGCCCTGTCGGACAAGTTTCATCGGAGTTCCGTGGGCACTAAAGAGTATCTGGACTTCATTGCGGACCGCCTCGGGAAATCTTTCCAGCCCCTCGTTTACACGTTCAACAAACGCGTCGATATATGGCGGAAAATCATAATACGATTCGATCAGCGAATAATTAATCCTTAGGCCCGAACCGCGAACCTTAACGCGTTTGTCCCATTCTTTGACACTCGATTCGGTCGTCGCCTTTGAAAATTGCGGATAAAGCGGCAGGAGAATTACCTCCTCGATGCCCTCGCGCTGGATAGCGTCGAGAGCTTCATCTGTTGACGGATGCCAGTAACGCATTGCAACATAAACATTTGCGGGTATCTTTTCGTTGAGCCTGGCCTCCAGTAAAGCGGCCTGTTTTAATGTGTGATCCTTTAACGGCGATTTGCCGCCGATCTGAGCGTATTGCTTTTGGACTCGCGGATGGCGACGGCTTGAGATCAATTTGGCCAGTCCCTTGCGAAACAGGAAGCTTCCCGGAAAATCAATAATATCCGGGTCGCAAAACAAATTGTAGAGAAACGGCTCGACAGCCTCGAGCGAATCCGGCCCGCCTAGATTTAACAGCACAACTCCTATTTTTTTATCCATAAAAGTTTAGACCGTTTTTGAAAAGACTGGCTTTTCTTTCATCATACGCTCAAGATATGCGTCGAAACACATCGCAACGTTACGAATTATCAGAATGCCCGATCCAATAACTTTTATCGACTGAGCGTCGATCTGCAAAAGCCCTTCATTTACAAAGACATCGAGTTTAGGGAGATCATCGCCAAAATAATCGTCAAAAACGATTCCGAATTGCTCCTCAATCCGACGTTTATCGATCTCCAGATTACACATCAACTGCATGATCGTTTCCTTTCTAACGTGGTCATCTGCGGTCATTCGGTAGCCCACATTGGTCGCCGCTTCGCCGGCATCGATGCGGGAATAGTAATCTTTCAGATTCTTTTGATTCTGCGCGTAAATATTCTCAAACTGACTTATTGCCGAAACTCCAAACGCATAAACGTCACAACCGGCCTTTGTCGAATAACCCTGAAAATTTCGATACAACGTGTTATTGCGCTGCGCAATGGCAAGCTCATCATCAGCTTTTGCAAAGTGATCCATGCCGATATAAACATAACCGGCACCGGTCAATTTCTCGATCGTCATCTGTAGGATGGCCAGCCGCTCATCGGCTGACGGCAATGCTTCGGCCGGAATAATAGTCTGATGCTTTTTGAGCCACGGCACGTGAGCGTAGTTAAAAACCGCGATCCTGTTTGGCGAGATATCGATGATCTTATCGACGGTTGTCGCAAACGTTTCGAGCGTTTGAAATGGCAAGCCGTAGATCAGATCAAGGTTGATGCTGCGAAAACCAAGTTCGCGGGCCCAATCGACGGTTTGCCGGGTGATCTCTTCGGATTGAACACGATTTATCGCTTCCTGAACCTTGAGCGTAAAATCCTGGACGCCAAAGCTGGTCCGGTTAAACCCGATATCGCGAAACGCCTCCATGTGCTCACGGGTAAGCCCGCGTGGATCTATCTCGACGCTGGCCTCGATCTCGTCTTCAAAATCAAAGGCTGCCTTAATATAGCGACCGATGTCCCGAATCTCATCCGGATACAGGTATGATGGCGTGCCTCCGCCCCAATGCATCTGCGTCGCTTGTCTCCCACCGGCGATCATCGGCCGCAAAATCTCGATCTCCTTCTTTAGATAATCGTTGTATTGGCGGATCATCGCCCGGTCATGGGTGACCATCATGTTGCAGCCGCAAAAATAACAAAGCTTTTCGCAAAACGGAAAATGAAAATAGAGCGAAACGGGTTGGCTCTCGGGTCCGGCATTTGTATCGATGATCTCGTTTGTAAAATCGGCCGCCGTAAAATCGGCCGAGAAGAGCGGCGCGGTCGGATACGAGGTGTATCGCGGCCCCTGTTGGTTAAATTTTTTTAAGACTTTGAAATCGATCGATTTGGTAATACTCATCCCTAAACCGCCTTGGTGTGAAAACGTTGACTAAGTTCTCGGACACAATTCACCAAATGCCGGGCGTTCTCGACCGGCGTCGTCGGCAAAATGCCATGTCCCAGATTAAAAATATGTCCGCTGCCCTCACCAAAATTCTTTAATATCCGTTCGGTTTCGTCCCTGATTTTCTCTTTTGGTGCGAATAAGACAACCGGATCCAGATTTCCCTGTATTGCCTTAACAGTCCCGATCTCGGATCTCACGGCCCCGATATCTTGGGTCCAGTCGATCCCGATCACATCGCATTTTATCTTTGCCAATTCGTCAAACTTCTTTACGCCCTTTGCAAACACGATGACCGGAGCCCCGTTTGGTTCTAACCTTTCGCAAATATACCTGATATATCGGAGCGAGAATTCTTCGAGGTCGGTCGGTGACAAAATGCCAGCCCACGTATCAAAGATCTGTACGGCATCGCACCCGGCCCGGATCTTTGCGTTGAGGTAATCGATGACGGCATCGGCTAATATTTTTAGTAGGCGATGGGCCGCTGCCGGTTCGCTAAAGATAAATGTTTTGACCTTTTCGAATGATTTGGAACCCCCGCCCTCGATCATATAGGTCGCGAGTGTCCACGGAGCACCCGAAAATCCGATCAGCGGAACTCGTCCGCCGAGCTTCTCCTTTGTCATTTTAATGGCGTCCAATACATACCCGAGGCGATCGGTGACGCCGTCGGTATTTAGCTGGTCAATGTCGGAGATTGCCCGAATCGGATCGTCAAATACCGGCCCTTTTGATTCGACGATTTCAAGATCCATACCCATTGCTTCCGGTATGACAAGAATATCGGAAAATAGAATTGCGGCGTCGACGCCGATAATATCGATCGGCTGTACAGTGACTTCGCTGGCCAGTTCGGGCGTTTTACAAAGTGTCAAAAAATCGGTTTTCTCACGGATCGCCCGGTATTCCGGCAAATACCGGCCGGCCTGCCGCATGATCCAAATCGGCGTGCGTTCGACAGACTGTCGTTTACAGGCCCGGATAAATATTGATTCGTTATTCATTTTTCTCAAAATATTCAACCAAATACTGAGCAAATTTTACAGCGTTCGCGCTTGGTGAGACCGCTGAAACTTTAAAATTTAAGGACGCGGCTTTTTTAGCTGTCGTGACGCCAATAGCTGCCGCTTTTATATTTCCGGTAAGATCGGCGGCAAATAAATTGTAAAAGGCCTCGACGCCTGACGGGCTAAAAAAACATATCCAGTCAAATTCATCGCTCCGCAGTTGCTGTTTCAGCAAACTCAACTGCTCTCCGACGGGACAATTTTCAACCGTTTTGTAAACTGGCACTTCGTCAACCTGCGCTCGGCCCGACAAAAGTTTTGGTATCGTTCGCAAACTCCTTTGACCTCGAATAAAAAGGAATTTTTTGCCAGTAAACTCAGATGATTCAATTGATCCGAGCAAATCGGCGGCCGTATTCAGCGTTTCGCCGAAGATCACTTCGAAATCGCAGGACTCTAAAATTTTTCGGGCCCGTTTACCAAGAACATAGATTTTGCCGCTAAATCGGCCGTCCATTTCACTAAATCGCTTTGCAAAAATATCGGCCGCGACCGGACTCGTGAAAAAAATGCCGTCATAATCGTCGAGCTTGACGATCTTTTGATCAAGATTCGTCAGATCGCCCAGGGTTTTGGTCCTTATCAGATCCAGATCGACAACCGTGCAGCCGGCTTCGCCTAGCAGTTCGCTAAATCGCCCCTTCTTTCTGATGACCAAAACTGACGGACGTTTCATTCGATCATTGTCCAGCGGAAAGCTCCGATTCTCGTCGATTTTGCTCAAGCAGTTTTCCGGCTCCTTTTTCGATCAGGATATTTGCCAGATAGCTGCCCAAATTATCCGCGTTTGCGGCATCGCCATCGATCGATTCACGGTAAACGACCGATCCGTCGAGACTGCCGACCATCCCGTCGAGCCTTAAGAGACCGTCCTCAAGCGTGGCCAACGCGCCGATGGGAACCTGACAGCCGCCCTCAAGACGACGGAGAAACGCCCTTTCCGCAGTTATACAGGTCCTCGTTTCCTGATCATCGATTTGTGCGACCGCATCCAAAACTCTCTGGTCGTCGGATCTGACCTCGACGGCAACCGCACCCTGACCGACTGCCGGCAACATTAAATTAAATGGGATCAACTGTTTGACCCGCATATCTAAACCCAGTCTGTGAAGTCCTGCAAAGGCCAATATCATAGCGTCAGCGTCAGACTCATCAAATTTGTTCAGCCGCGTTGGCACATTCCCCCGAATATCGACAACGCGAAGATTTGGGCGATGGCTCAGCAACTGGCTTTTTCGCCGCAGACTGCCGGTGGCTACGGTCCCGCCATCGGGCAACTCGTCGATTGATCCGTAATTTGACGAAATAAACGCGTCATTTGGCAATTCGCGCGAACAGACCGCACCGATTGTCAGACCCTCGGGTTGCTCGGTCTGCAAATCTTTTAGGCTGTGGACCGCAAGATCTATTTCGCTATTTAGCAACGCCGCCTCGATTTGACCTGTAAATAGACCTTTATCGCCGATTTTCGACAGCGATTGGTCGAGTATCTGATCGCCAGTGGTGCTAATTATCTTTATCTCGAGCTCGGCGTTCGGCAAAATAGCCTTCAGCTGGCCTTTTACAAATTCGGCTTGCCATAACGCCAGATCGCTCCCGCGAGTGCCTATGATATAAGTATTTCTCATGGGCTCTAACTAATCGACTCGGCGTGCATCAACTGTAATTTGTGAATGAGAGCGAAGTGACTGTCGAGGTCATCGCGAAAGTTCCCGGTGGACCTCGCCGCTAGCTTGTGGATCTCCGACACATTGCGTCCCAGGAATGCTTTGATGTTAAGTATTTCGCGAGTCTGTTCGACCGATGGCGGTTCCTTTGTCTTTTCGTAATGCGGCATCAGCGGCAGTGAATAGTACCAGGTCAAAAAATCGACCATTTCCGTCATGATCAGCTTTTTGACCTTCGGCAGATCGCTCAGACGTTTGCCCTGATTCCCATCTATAATTGTATGGAGATCGTCAATATTACGCAGGACGACATTAGGGTTATCGGTCACGCCGGCGTCGATATCACGCGGCACCGCGATGTCGATTAAAACGACTTTACGTTCCCGTTCGGCAAAGTGGGTTTTATATAGAATTGGCTCAGCCGACCCCGTGGAACTGATAACGACATCCACTTCGTCGAGACGGTCGGCAAAAGTTTCAAAATCAATAACTTCGGTTGCGATCTCCAAATCTCTTTGGGCAGCGGAGAGCAGATCTTCGGCATGTTTGCGCGTTCGATTTGTGATAAAGATCTTGCCGACGCGCTTGTTTATCAAAGCTTCCGCCGTCAACCGTGCCGTCTCGCCCGCTCCGATTATCATCACCGCGAGTCCCCGCAGCGATCCGAACGTCTCGGCCACCAATTCAACAGCTGCAAGGCTTACCGACACGGCGCCATGATGGATCGAGGTCTCAGTAAAAGTCTTTTTACCAACCTTAAAGCTTCGTTGGAGCAATTGATTCAAAACTTTTCCGGTCGATCGGTTTTCCGTCGCCAACGTATAGGCTCCGCGGAGCTGCCGCAGGATCTGCGAATCGCCGATCACCTTGCTGTCAATACTGGTGGCAACATTAAAAAGCTGTTGGCAGGCTGCACACGAGATCAATGTAAAAAAATGGCTGTCCTCTACCAAACCATCGGCGCCCTTGAATTCGATAAGCAGCCGCTTGAGACGATCCAGATCCAGATCTGCCGATTCACTGACACCATAGATCTCGGTTCGATTGCAGGTGGATAAAATGACGCATTCGCCCAGAACCTCATTAAAACGGGTAAGTAACTCAGGGATCTCGGATTCGGAGACAAATAATTTTTCACGCACTTCAACTGGAGCCGTCTTATGATTTAGCCCAAAAGCAAAAAGCGTTTTATTTGCACTCGTGTGTTCGATCACTGTCGATCTATCCGCCATCAGTTTTATGATTATAACCAATAAGGCAACGATCTGCATCCATCGCCAGATTACTAAAATCACCATGCAAAATAAGTTTTGCTCATTCGCGT
>JBGTCS010000187.1:0-2092 GCA_041748715.1 Pyrinomonadaceae bacterium
GGACTGCGACGCTTGCCCGCTCCAGGCGCTGCGACACACCAATTACCCGCGCGCGTTTGAGATTCAGTTGTGCGTGGTAAAGCGTATGGACCGACGGGGCCGAAAGGGAAACCGGAATCCCAGCCGTGACCTCGATCAAATACCGGCCAAACAGGGAAGCGTTATCCGAGCTGCCGCGAGCAACGATAACAACCAGATCGATATCTTTTTTACGGAGAAAACTGCCGAGACGGGCGTATTTTTCACGTTCGGCAGTCATAGTCTGCTCAAGTGCGGCAGGCTGCTCAGCGATCTCTTGAAGCATTAGGGACATAAGTAGAGGGTTGTTTTTTCAGCGAATGTTAATGATAACATCCGCCGATGGCCTGAGAAAAACCGATAAATTCGGCATATTATATGGCGTCCGAATTTATCAGATCTACGGCCATTCGCCGGTCGCGCATTACGGCGTTGATAGCCCCGCCGATCATTAAAGCCATAGCCGTTAAATAGAGCCAGAGCATCATAATGATTACCGCGCCCAGCGATCCGTATGTTCTGTCGTAGGTATTAAAATATCCCAGGTACGTGCGAAAACCGGTTGTCAATGATATCCACAGAATGATCGCCACGATCGATCCCGGCGTGATCCAGAGCCATTTTATTTTTTCAAAATTGGGTAGCAGATTGTATATGATCTCGCATACTAAAAGCATTACCAGCAGTATCGCGATCCACTGAATCGTCACTAAAATGAGCGGCGAGCTAACCTTAAGACCGATGCCAGCAAGGCCGTACTGGACGAGCTGCCAGCCGTAAAAAACGATGGCCAGAACGACCGTCGTCAGTACTGAGACGATGAGTGTCAGAACTAGGGATTCGGCTTTGGTCCGAAAGTAGGAACGCGTTTCCTTAATTTTGTAGATCTCGTTTAGGGCAGTTCGGATAGCGTCCACGCCGGCCGACGCCGACCAGAGCGTGACGACGAGACCGAGCGTTGCCTTTCCGCCCGAACTGTTTTCGACGATCTCATCGACGGTAGTGCGAACCAGATCAAACACAGAGTAGGGCATCACCTGCCTCAAATATGAAAAAAGCTCATCTCGCAAACCGCCGGACGATTCGAGCAGAATACCGAAAATACTGACCAGAAAGTAAAGAAGCGGAAAGAGAGCGAACGAAAAAAAGAAAGCGACCTGTGCAGCCCGGCTTAGAATATCGGCGTCGAACGACCGATCGTAAAGCCGTCCGAAAAAGTCTTTCCATTCAAAATCGATTAGCGATTTCATTCGTATATCCTCGGAACACGCGGCGAAAGGCCACAAGTGATTTCGTATGCGATGGTCCCTACAAGCTGAGCGATGTCCGTGGCTTTCAATCCGTCGCCGATGAGGACGATCTCATCACCGACGGATAATTCCGGTACATCCGTTACGTCGAAAAGCGTCCAGTCCATCGACATTCGACCGATGAGCGGGACTATTTGACCGCCCGCGATGGCCGATCCGCAGTTCGACAGCCCTCTCGGATAGCCGTCGGCGTAGCCAATCGGAACGAGCGCAATAGTTGAGTCACGCTTTGTGTAAAATGTCCGTCCATAGCCGAGGCTTTCGCCCGACTGCACATTTCTGAGATAAGCTATCTGCGACCGCAGAGAAAGCACTTCATGCAATTCCGGCCCGATGGTTCCAGATGGCAAAATATCATCGAGCAGTCCAAAAAGAGCACCGCCGAGCCTCACCATATAGCCGCGTGACTCAGGATGCGTGATCGCTCCGGGCGAATTTGCGAGGTGGATCAGTTCGGGTTCGTGGCCCGCACTTCTAAAAACTTCACACCCGTGATCAAAACGCTCGATCTGAAGACGTGTAAATTCTCTTTCTATTGGATTCTCAGCGACCGCAAAATGCGTCATTAACCCCGAAACTTTAAGATTGTTAAATTGTGTAATGGTTTTGGCAAAAGATTCAGCATCATTGTGTCCGACTCCGACACGCCCCATTCCGGTATCAATTTTGACGTGAATATTTAATTCGATTTCTTTGTCTTTGGCACAACTATTGAGGCATCGGGTGGAATCAAGATCGAAGATGACGGGGGTCAGATCATTGTC
>JBGTCS010000188.1:0-3602 GCA_041748715.1 Pyrinomonadaceae bacterium
TTTCGGTCAAAAACTCGCCGCGGAAACCGATCAGACCACGCGACGGAACTTCGAATTCAAGTCTGACGCGGCCCGAACCGTTATTGATCATTTTGGTCATTTGTCCCTTTCGGCGGCCCATTGCTTCTGTCACAACGCCAATGAATTCCTCAGGAACGTCGATGACAACCAACTCGATTGGTTCGAGCAATTCGCCTGTCTTTTCGTCCTTTTTGGTGATGACTTCCGGTTTGGAAACCTGTAGTTCATAACCTTCGCGACGCATCATCTCGATGAGAATTGCAAGCTGCAATTCGCCTCGGCCGGAAACCTTAAATTGCTCTGACGCCTCAGTTTGGGCAACACGAAGTGAAACGTTACCAAGCAATTCGCGGTCGAGACGCTCCTTAATCTGACGCGATGTGACAAATTTTCCGTCGATGCCGGAGAAGGGCGATGTATTGACGCCAAAAATCATCGCGATTGTCGGTTCGTCGACCGCGATCACGGGCAACGGCTTTGGATTTTCAACCAAGGTGATCGTTTCACCGATCTCAACATCATCAAATCCTGCGAGGGCAACGATCTCGCCGGTTCCAGCTTCGGTAACCGTAGTGCGTTCAAGTCCTTCAAATACGAATAACTCTTTGACCCGGGTCTTAACGGTCGAACCATCGCGTTTGGCCACAATTACTTCCTGATTTTTTGCGATAGAGCCCGAAAAAATACGCCCGATGGCCAGCCGACCGACGAACGGATTGTAATCGATATTTGCGACCAGCAACTGAAGCGAATCGTCACGCAGGGCATGAGGTGCCGGAATGGTCTCGATCACCTGATCGAAAAGCGGTATCAGATTTTTTGATTCATCCGCCAAATTCTTTTTGGCGATACCGTCACGCGAGATGGAGTAAAGAACCGGAAATTCGATCTGTGTATCGTTGGCTCCAAGATCGATGAAAAGGTCATAGATCTCGTCGAGAACTTCTTCAGGACGCGAATCCTGGCGGTCGATCTTGTTTACCAGAGCGATGCAGGGAAGTTTGAGTTCCAACGCCTTTCTCAATACAAACCGGGTCTGCGGCAGACATCCTTCTGCGGCATCGACTAGCAAAACGATCCCGTCGACCATCTTTAGAACACGCTCAACCTCGCCGCCAAAATCGGCGTGACCCGGCGTGTCCAAAATGTTGATCTTATAATCGCAGTATCGGACAGAGGTGTTTTTGGCCATGATGGTGATGCCGCGTTCGCGTTCCAGGTCCATCGAGTCCATGACGCGGTCGACGACAGCTTCGTTGTCGCGGTGCGTACCTGATTGAGCCAACATCGCATCGACAAGTGTAGTTTTGCCGTGGTCAACGTGAGCGATAATGGCGATATTGCGTATCTTGTCTGAAGTGATCATAGTTGTAAATCCACGCCCGAAGGCAAACGAATATAATGACTCATTACTCTGCCGAAGGCAAAGCCGAGTCGCAACAAATAAAAAAGCCAGACGTCGAAGCCTGGCTTTGGTTCATGCATGGAGTTGAGTTAACGATCAACGTCGCGCCCAACTATGAGGTTATTCTGAACTTCAAACACGCCGGGAATGCCGAGAGCGAGGATATTCAGCGTATTCGAGTCACTCTGGCGAGTCACAAATCCTTCGAGAAAAATCCTGCCTCGTTCGACGATGATCCGGACATCTGGATTAATGGTAGAGAAATACTGCGCCGGTCCCCGGCTTGTGAATAAATTATAAGCCTGGCGTCGGATTCGGTCGTCAAAGGACGATGGCGGCAGATCCTGAATGTTGTTGACGACATCCGAAATTCCCGGTATGTCCTTTACTGCGGCGACCGCGTCGCGTTTTGTGCCAAGTGAGTGTACCTTGCCGGTCAGGATGATCGTGCTTCCGGTTACCTGATAAGTGATGTTGTCAAACAGACCGTAGTACGGCAAACCACGAAGTTTCTTGGCGATCTGCTGCTCGGTTGTTTTGACTGATTTTGTGGACGCCAGAGTATAGGTCTGGGCGCTGATGTTGACAAAAGACAATGCAAAAATTGCTACCGATAACGTTAAAATATTTCTTAGTTTCCTCATTATTTATTTCCCCTCTGTAAAAAGCTAACGTCATTTTTGTTGACAGTTCTTTGACGCATCCCCATTTCAAAAGGGTGTCTATAATCTTGAAATTTTTGTAATGATTAGCCGGAATTTGTAATCTGACGCAGAGCTTCGTAGAGTACGATGCCCACGCTGTTGGCCAAATTTAGGCTGCGAACGTTTGTGTTTGGCATTGGGATAGTGAGGCATCGGTCGGGGTTTGTGTCTAAGATGTCGGACGGAAGTCCCCTGGTTTCGGGGCCAAAAACGAGGCAATCGCCATCGGCAAACGACCAGTCGCTATAAACTCGCTCTGTTTTCGTAGTCAAATATAAAAATCGCGAATTAGGAAGGAATGTTTCGAGTTCTTTGATATCCAGATGGCGATGCAATTTTACATCATCCCAGTAATCGAGGCCGGAACGTTTGAGCGTCCTGTCGTCCATTCTAAATCCGGTAACACCGACAATATGCAGATCGGTGAAAGTGGCGGCACAAAGACGGGCAATATTGCCGGTGTTTGGCGGAATTTCGGGTTCGTACAACGCGACGTGAAACATGATTAGAAGTTCTGCTTTGGCAGATTTTATATACTATCAGAGAAGCGAATAAATAGGGCGGGGCCGGGATTGTAAGAACAGTTCAGGAGGAAACCGCTAACCACGGTTGATGGGCCCACGAATCGTGACAAGCATCTTTCCGGTTAAAATCGACATCAATTCACTACCATCAAGATCGGTTGGTGGTGCCTATATTGCCCGACTATGCTACAATCCGCATTTGCTTGTTTACAGATGCGTTGAGGAGAAACTCTTAGTGTTTTTGCGTTCACGAACAGTTCTATTTTTCGTTTTAGTAACCTTTGCTTTGGCGATCTCAGGTTTTGCTCAGGCGGAGCCGACGCCGACGCCCGTCGTCAACAAGGCCGAAGTGGTTTCGGCCGCGGCGGCAAAGGTTGATCCAAAGGCCGTCACGGCCGAACAGGTGATCGAGACGTCTATAATTTTTTATACCTTAGGCGGCGGACGCCCGTTGCTGAATCAGATTCGAAAATCCACGATCGAACGCGGCAAGTCCAATTTTACAAACGCCGAGGGAAAGGTGGAGCGGGCCGCATATCAGCGATTTACCCTGCGGGCCGACACGCTCGATAAGGAAAAAATACGGCTCGATCAGGAATTTCCAAGCGCCCGGTATTCATTGGTACTGAACGACGAGAAGATTTTTGGCATTTATAACAACACGGTATTTGCTCCCCGCGAGGATGCAGCCAAAAGCTTTGAAAATCAGTCGGCTCACGGTTTAGAAGCATTTTTTCGATACAAAGAGAATGGCTCGACGATCGATCTCGGACCACGTGAGAAATTGATGGGCGTCGACTATTATTTGGTTGACGTCACGGATAAACAGGATCGCAAGACTCGGTTTTATGTGAGCGTAAAGTCATTTCGCGTGATGATGCTCACCTACGAAGACGCCGGCGTCAAATATAAGCGAAAGTTTTACGATTATAATTACGCTCAGGGTAC
>JBGTCS010000189.1:0-2684 GCA_041748715.1 Pyrinomonadaceae bacterium
ATGCGATCCGCTTCGTCCCGATGCTCGGCACCAGTGGTAATCGGAAATTCAAATTCATCATCCGGCACGTCGATTTTGAGCGAACCCTCGGCCAGTGCCAGATTCTTTCGGATTACGTGGATACGCGGAGCGGTCTCGACAGTATCGGTCAGCAGAAACCGGCTAGGCGGCTCACGCAGCCCTTTCCGCGAAAAACCCCAACGACGCTTTGCTCCGGACAATCTGCCAATGACCGACGATTTTAACAGACCCTGAAAATCTACGGCCACGTCAAACTTAAATTGCCTGAGGCCCTTGATCTGACTTCCGGCGTTTAGCAGGATCTCGTCGATCCGCATCCCACCGCGCAGACCTTGGGTATCAACCTCGATAATATTATCGATCATCGAATTCCCGCGTATTATCTCGGCCGACCTTTTTTCGACCACCCACGAAATCTCGGTGTCGGGCAACGCCCGGCGTATCGCAGCCAGCGACGGCAGCGTATGGATTATATCGCCGATACTGCCGAGTTTGATTATAAGAAGCCCCATCGGTTTATATGTTAGATCGTATCGCCGGATTGGTAAAAGACAGTTGGAAGATGTTCGATCCAATGAATTTTCAAATGGGCCTGAAATTAACTTGAAAAAAAATGGGCATAAGCTAAAATGATGTGAACGCATTTAATCCATAGATATCGGTGATGAATATGAAGAACTCAATTGTTTTGGCGGTCCGAGGATTTTTCTTAATGTTAACGCTTGCTGCGGGATCGGTGGTCCTGCCGTTTTCTGGTGGCGGAAATGTCGCGTCCGGCGGGCTATTCGCGGTTAATTCGTTCAGTGAAAGTTGGGAAAACGTCTTCGCTCAAAGCAATTTGCAGCGAGTTGAATCGGACAAATCCGCCGAAACGGCCGCAAACGTAAAGATCACGATCCGCGACAGTGTTACGGGCAAGCGCATTTCGGCACGCGTTATGGCCGCAAATGAAAACGCCCCGGCTGCTGAGTTATGGACCGATACGTCTGGCCGCGGAAATTATCGGCTGGCCGAAGGCAGAAACGACCTCGAGATCGCCGCCGCCGGATATTTTGCGGTGCGAACGTATTTCGAAATCGATGATTCCCCCCTGGACATCACCCTCTGGCTCGACCCACAGCTGCCTTCAAAGGAAATGACCGCCGAGGCCATACAATCGAAACAGCGTGACGGTATGACCTTTATTCACGGTCACATTTTTGATGATAAGAATGGCAAGGCGTTGCCGCACGCTCGGGTTTACTTAGCAAAGAGCGGGACCGAAACTATCACGGATCAAAATGGATATTTTAAGATGTATGTACCGACGCCTCCGGTAAATCCGGTCGGCGATCTGCCAGGCACCGATGACCTGGTCGTCGAATCGAGGGGCGAAATGGTTTACCGCCGCACCAATATCCTGCTGCCCGAGGGTGCCATGCATTTTATTGTTGATATCAAACGCGGCGGTTCCGTTACAATTGACGGCACCCACAAACTCAGGCTTAGCCCCGACGAATTAAAAAATACTCAGACAACTCCCGAATCGACTAAACCACCGATCAAATTCGACTCCGCCCAACCTGGCGCCGTCACCGTCCCGGCCAATATTCGTGTCGGCTCAAATTGTCCAACCCGATCAACCTGTTCGACATTTCAAACCTATTCGCTTGATACCTATGTCCGGCTCGGCCTCGATGACGAGTGGATCGCATCGTGGAACGCAAACTCGCTAAAAGCGGGTGCAATCGCTTTTCGCAGCTATGCCGTCTATCACATTTATCATCCGCTGACGGCGAACTATGACATCTGTAACACAACATCGTGTCAGGTGATGAATCCGGCGACGTCGCACGTAAACACCGATAACGCGACCGCCCAGACGACCGGCTCAATCGTGGTCGACAGCACGCGGAACAATTCCTTTTTCGCTGAATATTCTGCCGAGAATAACAACGGCGGCTGTACGGACGGATTTACAGGAAACAACGCTTTGTGGCCATGTTTGAGCGATCCTGTCGACACCGGTCAAACCTTTTTCGGACATGGACGGGGAATGTGCCAATGGGGATCGCAGCGCTGGTCCATTAATCAAGGAAAGGATTTTGTCTGGATCGTCAATCATTACTATAACGCCAGCGGAAACCCGAGTCTGAATCGGTCGGGATTTTTGCAGCTTTCGCCAAACACGGCACTGCCGCCGCCAACATTAACTGCACCGGGTGTTGCGACAGCTCCGGGAGCGACGGTCAGCTCAGCGACGCCGACCTTCACCTGGGAACCTGTCAGTGGTTCGGATGGATATTCTTTGTATGTCAGTAAATTTAATGGCTCAACCTATGACGTTGTGTTTAATTCCGAGACCGCTATCGGCCAGCCGCTAA
The DNA here is from genome assembly GCA_041748715.1 of Pyrinomonadaceae bacterium. Classification (GTDB taxonomy): domain Bacteria; phylum Acidobacteriota; class Blastocatellia; order Pyrinomonadales; family Pyrinomonadaceae; genus OLB17. Next base: position 2,385 of record JBGTCS010000189.1, read on the forward strand.
CGGGAACGGCGTACACCTTGCCCGCCGGTATTCTACAATCGAATAACCAGTATCGCTGGAACATGAGTTCGCATAATCTGGCCGGTTACGGAACGCCAAACTTCTTTCGCAGCTATTTTAATGTCAGCCTTTCCGCTACCGTTTCGGGTCGGGTTACAACACCGGATGGATTAGGTCTACGAAACGCGACAGTTGTCCTCACAGATTCTCAAGGCGTTCGACAGGTTGCGACAACCAGTTCATTTGGTTATTACACGTTCAACGGTGTCCGCCCGGGTGAAACCTATGTCGCCGGCGTCA
>JBGTCS010000190.1:0-4698 GCA_041748715.1 Pyrinomonadaceae bacterium
CCTTTCGATCTGGCGGAAAGGGTGGGATTCGAACCCACGGAACCCTTTTGAGGTTCACTACATTTCCAATGTAGCCAATTCAACCGCTCTTGCACCTTTCCAAAAACAAAATATGAATGATGAATATCGAATGATGAATGATAAAGCCTCGGCGTTCTATATTCGATATTCTAAATTCGAAATTTCAAATAGTGGCGGAGAGGGTGGGATTCGAACCCACGGTACCCGTTAAGGTACGGCAGTTTTCGAGACTGCTCGATTCATCCACTCTCGCACCTCTCCGCGAACCTATGATTCTAACGGTTTCGGTGCGGGGTTTTCAAGTTTGATAGTCAGAATTGATATTGTCCAGATCGACTAGTTAATTTTGGTCGAATATCCGAGTCAGTGGCGATCAGCCTGAACCGCTTAAACATCCGGCGACGACAATATCTACACCGGCGATTGGCGACGCCGTTTATGGCGAAAGAAATCCTGCAGCAGACTTCGGCATTTTTCGGCCAATACGCCAGAGGTTATTTCCATTCGGTGATTCAATGCGGGACTGTCGCAGACTCGAAAATGTGTTTCCACAGCACCGAATCTTTCGTCGTGGGCGCCAAAAACGAGCCTCGCGACTCGTGCATTTACCAGAGCTCCGGCACACATCGCACACGGTTCGAGCGTCGAATACATCGTCGTGCCGGTGAGCCGGTAGTTTCCCGTGCGAATCGCCGCCGTTCGGAGAGCGAGTATCTCGGCGTGCGCCGTGGGATCGTTGTCTTTGATTGTCCGGTTAGAAGTCGCGGCGAGAATTTTGCCATCGGCATCCACGAGAACCGCTCCGACTGGAACCTCGCCCAGTTTTTCTGCGTCCCTGGCAGCGTGAACCGCCTTCCGCATCCAGCTTTCGTCGATCTCTGTCATCTGCATCGAGTTTAGCCGAAGTGCCATAATCTTGCATCCGCGCACCTAAAATGTTAAATATTTACCTTGCGATTAACGTCCTCACGGGTTCTCTAACGCATCAAAAAACGCTATGAACGACGAGGTTCGATCCGGAACCCAACCAGTCGATGACATTCACATTACCAGTGTGCCGCAGTCGTTCCGCGCCTTTGCCGAAGAGGTTCATAAACGGAGCCAAAAACCCAAAACGACGCCAGCCACGATACCGCAAAAGCTTTTGCCTGCGGAATTTAATATGGCGATGGCCCATTTCTACCGCGGCGAGGTGCAGCGTTCCAACGTTTGGCGCAGCCGTCTGGATGCCACGACCAACTGGGCCGTAATAACGGCCGGAGCGACGCTATCTTTCGTATTCAGCTCGCCCGATAATCCGCATTTTGCGATCCCGATCAACACTTTGCTTGTCTCTATATTTTTGTTTATGGAGGCAAGACGATATCGTTATTACGAGGTGTGGGCAAATCGCGTTCGGGTTCTCGAGACTGGATATTTTGCTCCGATGTTGTCGCATATGACAATTCCGCCCGATACCGAGTGGGCAGAACATATTGCTGCGGATCTGATATCACCCCATTTCACAATAAGCGAATGGGAAGCCGTGGGCCGGCGGCTGCGGTCAAATTATTTGTGGATATTTATACTTTTGAGTCTGTCGTGGACGTTAAAGATCTATATCCATCCGTCGCCGATCCCGACCGCGTCGGATGCGGATTGGAAAGTATTTTGGACGATCTTGTTAAATCGAGCACAGGTCGGACTTGCTCCCGGCTGGCTGGTAATATTGGCCGGAGCGGTATTTAATGCGGTCATTCTTTTTGTTGCGTTTAGCACACTGAGGTTAAAGGACGCGTCGAGCGAGGTGCTGCCATTAGAAAGTTTTGAATGGCATCCGCTGAAACAAGTCTCTGACTGGGCGGAAAGCAGCCTGAAACGGCGGAATACGATCCGGCGTTCTAAAAAGGCTCGCCAGCGAATGCGTTCGATACATAAAACAGAAAGTTAATAAGGAGTTATATATTTTATGCCGATAGAATTGGAAGACCGGGGCCAGGCTCTGGAAAATGAGTATTTTTACCGTAAAGAACAAGAGTTGATCGCCAAAATGAAAGCGAAACTCGAAGATGACGATTCAAAAAGCCTTGAGATCAAGTGTCCTAAATGCGATGGCACGTTGATCGAGACCGATTTTGAAAAGATCAAGATCGATATATGTGACAAGTGTTCTGGAGTTTGGCTCGACGCGGGCGAACTGACGCAGATCGCCGACAAAGATGATGAAAGCGGCTGGTTTGGAAAATTGTTTGGATAATTAATAAAGAAAAAAATGAGCACACCTTTTAAAAATCGTTTATCGAGACAGATATTGCTGATAACCTTGGCTTTGGTCTTATTCGGCCAGCTTGCCGCCCAACCTGCTCCCGATCTGAAATCAAAGGGATCGGGCGGATCTGCGGAAGTCGTCACTCTTAAACTCGCAAGTAAGCTGATGGCCCGCGAGATGCCGTATCGGGTTGTTTTTCCCAAAGATTATAAAGCCAAGACGACGGCGAGATTTCCCGTTATCTATCTGCTTCATGGTTTGACAGGTCATTACAGTAACTGGACCGACAGGACCGCCGTTGCCGAATACGCGTTGAATCACAATTTCATCATCGTCACCCCCGAGGGCGACAATGGCTGGTATGCCGACAGCGTGTCGACGGCGACTGACAAATACGAGAGTTATATTGTTAAGGAACTGATACCTGAAATCGACAAGACGCTGCGAACGCTGGCCGATCGCGATAATCGAATGATTGCCGGCCTTTCGATGGGCGGCTACGGGTCGCTCAAATTTGGGATCAAATATCCCGAAATGTTTTCCATTATCGGTTCGTTCAGCGGCGCTCTGGGGGCCGCTTCTTATTCCGAAAAAACTATCGGGACGATCGGTAAAGGTGTCGATATCATTTTCGGCTCTGAACAAAGCGAGGCGCGTCAGGCAAATGATATTTTTAAGCTTATCCGAGACAGCTCGCCCGAGAAGCACAAGGCTCTGCCATTTATCTATCTATCGTGCGGAACCGAGGATTTCCTCATCCTCAGCAACCGCGAGTTTCTGTCGCTGATGAACGAAAAAAAGGTCCGTCATGAATACCGTGAGCATCCCGGCATACACGATTGGAAATTTTGGGACGATCAGGTCAGAGAGTTCCTCGATGTTGCTGCCCGAAGAATGAAAAAGTGATGTTGAAGCAAATATCGGCGATAATTCTGGCTGCTTCGCTTTTCTCAGCATCTGGATTTACCCAACAAAAGACGGAGGTTAACGATGCCAACGCTGCAAAAATGCTCCGTGGCCGGCATTTGCTCTCGCTGCAATGGATCAGTTGGGATCATTTTGGATCGGCCAATATTACTCAGCGCGGCGGCGTCTATTACCTCAAAGGTGAACAGAAAGGCCGGGGTAACGATGATTTTTTGAGGATCGACGGCGTTATAACCTCAATTGATAAAACGGCTTTTGTTTTTGAAGGAACGGTCGAGACCCAGATCAGCCATATTTTCGGCGCTAAGCCATGCAAGCGCGAAGGGACCCTGAATTTTCGCATAACCGGCAAACGCAAGTACTGGCGGATGCAGCAGATGGATAATCCCTGCGACGAGGCGGCGGATTATGTGGATATATATTTTCGGAATGCTTTGAAAAACTAGCCCTACAGAAACTATCGTGCGTATGTGCCTAGGTTTTCCGTGTGATTTCAAATCCAATTCGTGCATTCGTGGCAAAAAATAGCCACGAATGCACGAATTTAAGAAGACGAGATTCAAAACCTAGGTTTTAATTAACCTTTTTGTTAGGTACCACTTCCGGGAATTTAACGTAACAACATTGCCGCTGGCGATCTTTCCCGAAAGCCCCATTTTTACCATTATTCATCAAATCAACTGTCACCAAGATCAAGTATGTTAAATTTTGCGATCGAAACTGCCCGCGACGCCGGGCAGATACTTCTGGAGAAATACGGCCGAAAGCTAAATATCTCAAAAAAAGGCGATATCAATCTCGTAACCGAAGCCGATCTTGCGAGCGAAGCTCTCATTATTGAAAGAATTAAATCGTATTATCCAAAACATTCGATCCTGGCTGAGGAAGCAGGCGAAGCGGTAACGATCGGCGGAGGAAATACCTGGAAATGGATCATCGATCCGCTCGACGGCACGACGAATTTTGCGCACGGCTATCCATGTTTTTGCGTCACCTTGGCACTCGAACATGACGGAGAGATCGTTATCGGCGTGACATTTGACCCGACACGTGACGAAATGTTTGCCGCCGAGCGGGGCCGCGGTGCAAGTCTAAATAACAAACCGATCCGCGTTTCAGAGACCGAGGACATCGGCGACGCATTGATCGTCACAGGGTTTCCTTACGATTTTAAAAAACGCGGCGATTTTGCTCGGCACCTGACCGAATTTTTGATCCAGTCCCGCGGTGTTCGCCGTGACGGCTCGGCGGCGATCGATATGGCGTATGTCGCGTGCGGACGTTTCGACGGGTTTTGGGAAGAGGGCCTTAATCCCTGGGACATGGCCGCCGGAGTTTTGCTGATCGAGGAGGCCGGCGGTCAAATCAGTGGCTACGACAATTCGAAATTCAGTATTTACTCGCCCCCGATGGTCGCGGATAACGGGCTTATTCACTCGCAGATGCTTGACGTCCTAAAGTCCTAGCTAGTTTCGCGACAAAGGCTTTCGCCGTGTGTTAGT
>JBGTCS010000191.1:0-2389 GCA_041748715.1 Pyrinomonadaceae bacterium
GGGGTGAAATACTAATTCTGTGAATTATGGCCAATAAGATATATTTTTATTTAACCCAGATTAGGCGATAGAACTTTTTGCCCGCGAATTACGCGAATGAACGCGAATAAAAGAAATTCTTCTGAATTTTTGCTAAGTGAATTATGCAAAGCTGATTTCTTTTTCGCGTCTTTTCGCGTAATTCGCGGGCAAAATTCCTAATGCGTAATTTGGGTTTAATAAAAAAATATAAAAACTGGAGAGAAAAAACGAAAATAAATGTTTTCCGAGTATTACAGCACTCCCTATTTTGGATAATTTCAATCGGTTTAATTTCAAATTGTCGGGTAACGTCAGCCCATTACACTTACAGCTCTCACAATTTCAGATTACGCAATCGTAAAGCATTTACGATCACCGATACTGAGCTGAATGTCATCGCGGCGCTGGCGATCATTGGTGACAGTAAAATCCCGAGGAATGGATACAGGACACCGGCCGCGATCGGTACGCCGACAACGTTGTAAATAAAGGCGAAAAATAGATTCTGACGAATATTTTTCATTGTCGCGCGGCTCAGATTTCGCGCTTTCAAAATTCCGGCGAGATCCGGTTTGAGCAGCGTAATATCCGCCGATTCGATGGCGACGTCCGTGCCGCTGGCAAAGGCGATGCCGACATTTGCCTGGGCCAGAGCCGGGGCGTCGTTGACTCCGTCGCCTGCCATCGCCACGATTTTGCCTTGTGATTGAAGCTCTTTTACTTTTGCAGCTTTGTCTTCCGGCATGACTTCGGCAAAAACCTGATCGATACCGAGTTCTTTCGCAACAGCATCCGCGGTCAGGCGGTTGTCACCGGTCATCATCACAACCGATATATTTTGTTTGTGAAGAGCGGCGATCGCCTCTTTTGCCGACGTTTTGATGGCGTCGGCAACGCCGATAAGACCGGCGACTTTGCCATCGACCGTAAGAAACATCACCGTCTGACCCTCGGATCGTAATTTGTCCGACTGAGTAACGAGGTCCTCACCTATGTTCTTTGCTTTGCCGATCTCGACCGTTTTGCCGTCGATCCGGCCTTTCACACCGACACCGGTCACCGATTCAAAATCTGAGACCTTCACGGTTTTTACGTCACGGGCCTCGGCTTCGGCGATTATCGCGGCGGCCAGCGGATGTTCGCTGAGCTTTTCCAGGCTTGCCGCGAGGCGAAGGATCTCGGTCTCGTCAAAACCGTCCGAGGCTGCAATTTTTCTGAGTGAAGGTTTTCCTTCGGTCAGCGTTCCGGTTTTGTCGACGACGATCGCAGTAACTTTTTCAAGCGTTTCGAGAGCTTCGGCTTTTTTGATCAAAACTCCGTTTTTAGCACCGTGGCCGGTTCCAACCATGATCGACATCGGGGTGGCCAGACCAAGTGCACACGGGCACGCAATGATCAGCACCGAGACCGCAGCGACGATGGCGTAAGCGAGACTGCCAAAAGCAAACCAAACACCAAACGCGACGACCGCAACAACAATAACTATCGGAACAAAATACGCGGAAACAATATCGGCAAGCCGCTGGATCGGAGCCCGGCTTCGCTGGGCCTCGCCGACCATGCGGACGATCTGGGCCAGCAGAGTATCGCCGCCGACCTTATCTGCGCGCATCAAAAATGACCGATTGCTGTTTATCGTGCCGCCGATAACTTTACTACCGACTGATTTCGAGACCGGCAGCGATTCGCCGGTCACCATCGATTCGTCGATTGATGTGTCACCATCCAAAATTTCGCCGTCGGTCGGAACCTTTTCATTCGCTTTTACGCGAAGTGTGGCACCGGCGATCACATGCTTTAGGTCAATGACTTCCTCGGATCCGTCCTCGTTTACGACCGTCGCCGTTTCGGGTGCGAGACGCAAAAGTTCCTTGATCGCGGAGGATGTCTGGGACCGGGCGCGGAGCTCCAGAACCTGGCCTAAAAGGACCAACGTCGTGATCACTGCGGCTGCTTCAAAATACCCCGGTACGAGTCCCGTATGTCCGTCGCGCATTGCGGCCGGAAATAGTTGGGGAGCAAAGAGAGCCGCGAGGCTTAGCAAATACGCAGCTCCGGTTCCTATCGCGATCAGCGTGAACATATTCGGGCTGACATTTTTTACAGACGCTACCGCCTTTTCAAAAAAAGGAAACCCGCCCCACAGAACAACGGGCGTTGCCAGTACAAATTGGATCCAAATAGAAATTTTCGGATCGACGACAAGATGAAAATTAGGAAACATCTCGGCCATTGCAAGCACAAAGACAGGAATCGTCAACACCGAGGAAATCCAAAACCGACGCTTCATGTCGATAAATTCGGGATCCGGCTTGTCATCGAGACTGATGATCATCGGTTCGAGAGCCATTCCGCATATCGGACAGCT
>JBGTCS010000192.1:0-2329 GCA_041748715.1 Pyrinomonadaceae bacterium
GCCGCCACTCTCTTTTTCGTCGGCTCATAGTAAAGAGCCACTGCGCCGCAGCCAAATGTTTTTGTTTTTAAGAGCTTAAGATCGATTCTATCGCTGATGTTTTTGAATAACGGCAGGCCGCTTCCCAGGACAATTGGATGAACGACGCTCTGGTATTCATCAATCAGGTCGAGCGCGGCTAAGGCTGCGATCAAACTCGCGCCTGCCGACTAAGATGTTCTTGCCCGCTTGCTGCCCCGCGTTCTGAAATTTCCTCTTTAACGAGTTCCTTTTTCAATTGAGGTATTCTTCCAATCAACATTTTCCAACGTGCGGGAATAAACGATCTTTGAAATATTGTCTATCGCTGCCGCAAATTCATCCATCGGTTTTCAAAGCAAAAACGCCTCGTTAAAACTCACAATCCCCGCCACCGCGACCTGATATGCCGAGACGCGCCGTTCGAAAAAGTTGGCTAGTTCCTGTAGGTCTTGCAAATCCACAATCGAGGACGGATTTTTTGCTCCGTAAACCTTTTGCAGTCAGAATATCGCGAGTCGTTGATCGGCCCGATGAGTTTGATGATATATTTTTTTGCTATAATGTAATCGCGAAACGGAGGCGAAACGATGCTGCGAACAGTTGAAGCGGAGATAAAACCGGATGGAACAATCACACTGCTTGAAGCGGTTGAGGTGAAAAACACCACGCGGGCTTTAGTGACAGTGTTGGAACACGGCAATGGGGCGAGGAAGGGCAATGCCAGGCAGATACTCGAGCTAATACGAAGTCCGGAATTCAAAAATCGACGGAGCTATGCTGCGGAAAAGATCGAAGCTCAAATTGACGAAGCAAGGAATTCTTGGGAATGAGCAAGATTTATCTTGATTCCTGTATCGTCATCTACTTCGTCGAAAAGCATCCAGTTTACGCCGGCAAAATCGAAACGCTGATAAGTGATTTGGCCGAAAATGATACCCTCTGTCTCTCGCCGCTCATTAGATTGGAATGTCTGGTAATGCATTTGCGAACAAACGACTCAGAATTGAAAAGACATTATGAATCATTTTTCAAAGGGCAGGAAATGCTCGAAATAACAGTCGAACGCTTCGATGAAGCCGCTCAACTCCGGGCTGATTTTAATTCGCTGAAAACACCAGACGCTCTCCATTTAGCAACCGCTTTGCATCATGAATGCAATGAATTATGGACAAACGATAACCGTTTGAATTCAGTTGCCCCGTCGCTCATCAAAAATATTCTGATCTCATGAATTTCGTGATTCCGTGAATCAAAAAGCGTCGTTAACGCTCACATCCCCCACGACCGCGACTTGATACGCTGAGACGCAGAGTTAAACCTAATATTCATTGTAAATTGAGGCTAGTTAAAGTATCTTCTTTGTCCTTTGTCGATACGAAAACTGTGCGTTATGAAAATTCAAATTCAAAAATGGGGTAACAGTTTAGCTTTGAGAATATCTAAATCGTTTGCCATCGAGTCAAATATCGATAGTGGGACAATGGTCGAAGTTTCTTTAGACGAAGGAAGAATTATGGTCTTACCGGTTGCCGAACCGGAGTTTTCACTCGAGGAAATGTTGACAAATGTCACCCCTGAAAACATTCATGGCGAGAATGACACCGGCGACCGGGTTGGAAGGGAGACGTGGTGATATTGGACGTACCGACGTGCGGGAATGTCGTGCGGATCGACTTTAATCCCCAGGCCGGTTAATGCTCCCGCAACCGAGACCTGAAAGGCCGAAATACGGAACTCCGAGAAGTCGGCCATTTCCGGGCCGTGGACGGGCAATTTCTCATATCGTGTATAATCCAAGTTACGCCGTAACAGGGGAACGAACAATGGACGATACTACCAGACGCACGTTTGTGCTTGGCCTCGCCGCCATGACGACAGCCAGTATTATCGCGTGTAACGAACTACCAAAAGGGGGACCAGCCGTGACCGAAACCGATCTCAAGCAGAAGCTCGACACTATATTTAACGCTCATATGGACGCCGAATTATCAGGCGACCTGGACAAAACACTCGCGACGATGTCGCCAAATCCGCACCTCGTCAATGTGCCGACGATGGTTGGCGGTCAGGGCCCTGAGAGCGTCCGAACTTTTTACGCAAAACGGCTGATCGGCCAGTTTTTCCCGCCCGACGTTAAGTTCGAAACGATCTCGCGAACATACAGCAGCGAGCGCCTCATCGACGAGCTTATTATCTCTTTTACACATACGACCAAGATCGACTGGATGCTCCCCGGCGTCGAGCCCACCGGCAAACATGTCGAAGTTGTATTTGTCGTGATCGTTGGGATCGAGGGCGACAAGGTATC
>JBGTCS010000193.1:0-35825 GCA_041748715.1 Pyrinomonadaceae bacterium
TAGCAATAGATCAGTTGATTACCGATCGAGATCGCCCCTCCTGACGCGGTTCCGTCCGCACCTGGCAAACGGCTAATTATCTTGGCGTCTTTAAAAAGCGAGACATAAAATTCCATAGCCTCGACCGCCTTATTGTTGAACATTAGGAACGAAATTATTTTTTGCATATCAAATGTCGACCTTCCTGCAATAATCATTGAAAAAGCCGCAACCGTAACCAATGCAAAAAATTACTGGGTACGGCTACGGCTTTCCTCGACTACTAACGTCAAAACTAGAGCGATTCGGCTATCGCTTCGTCAAATATCTCAAGTGCGACATCGACATGATGTTTTGCCAGTATCAGCGGAGGCGAGAATCGGATAGAGTTGTCACCGCAGCCTAAAATTATCAGGCCTTTTTGAAAACACGCCATTTCTATCTTGTCACGCAGCTCGACGTTTGGTTCGAGGCTCTTTTTGTCAGTGACAAATTCGACACCGAGCATCATTCCCAGACCGCGGACGTCGCCGATGCAATCGTATTTATCCATCAGCTTGTTTAGACCGGCTTCGAGATAGGCACCTACGTCGCGGCTGTTGTCGATGAGGCCGCCTTCGAGCAGTTCAATGGTTTTTAATGCAGCAGTCAAAGCGACCGGATTGCCACCGAATGTTGAGGCATGAGCACCCTTGTGCCAGTCCATAATATCCGCACGAGCGATGCAGGCTCCAATAGGCATACCGGAGCCCAATCCTTTAGCGAGACACATGATATCGGCCTTAACGCCGTCGTGATGGTCAAGAGCGAACATTTTGCCGGTACGACCCATCCCGGATTGAACTTCGTCAACTATCAGCATAATGCCATGCTCGTCGCAGATCCGTCTTAATTCTTTTACAAATGCCGTCGGTGCGGGGATGTAGCCGCCCTCGCCCTGGACGACCTCAAGCACTATGCCTGCAACTTCTTCAGGCGGCGTTGTTGTTTTGAATACCCGTTTTTCGAGCCATTTTATGACGTCTTTGGTGATGGTGGCTTCGTCGGTCGGCAGGTCTGTCGCAAAGTGGCGGAATTTATTTGGATATGGAATGTGCACTACATCGAGAGCCTGTCGCATAAATCCGAGCCGCTGTGCTCGCTTCGAACTCGTCAGCGACAACGCTCCAAGCGTGCGGCCGTGAAATGAACCGTAAAAAGAGACAAATTTCTGTCGCCGGGTGTGATACATGGCGACCTTGAGAGCGGTCTCGACCGCCTCGGCACCGCTGTTGGCAAAGTGCGTTTTGGTCGGTCCCTCGATCGGGCAGATCTCATTTAGCTTTTTGCCGAGCTCCGGCATGTGACGGTAAAAGAAGTCTGTGCCGCAAAGATGAATAAGTTCGCTGACCTGTTTTTGGACGGCGGCGACGATCTCCGGATGGCAATGCCCGGTCGAACAAACGGCAACGCCGGCGTTGCAGTCGAGAAATACGTTTCCGTCCGGATCGGTGATCCATACGCCGCTGGCGTGATCTGCTACTAATTTGAAATCCGGACGCGGATAGCTTGGCGTCACATATAATGCATCGGCTTCGATAATTTCGCGGGACTTTGGTCCGGGCAATTCGGTTTTAATAATTGGTCTTTGTAATTCTGCTGATGGTGTCATGATAATTCTCCTAAATCGCTGTAGAACAGCTAATAATGCCGGAAGGATGGTAAATAAACGGCTGAAACCGTTAAAATCGCGACAAAAGGGAATTCTAGTCACCGGCGAATAGATTCGCTCGCTGCTTCATGGGAGAAAGCTTTGAAATGCACTGCGGAGTCATAGGAATAAGTGTCCTAAATATACCAGACTCGGAGCTCTCTTTCAAAAATCGACCGGGGCGTGAAACAATACTATATATGGAAACCGCAAAAAAGTTTACAAATCGCCTGATCGACGAGACCAGCCCATACCTTCTCCAGCACGCCCATAACCCTGTTGATTGGTACCCGTGGGGTGACGAAGCTTTTGCCAAGGCAAAGGCGGAAGACAAGCCCGTGCTCGTCAGCATAGGGTATTCAGCGTGTCACTGGTGTCATGTCATGGAGCACGAATCGTTTGAAGACGAAGGGACGGCCGCGATCATGAATGAACATTTTATCAACATTAAAGTTGATATGGAGGAACGTCCCGATGTTGATCAAATCTATATGAATTTTGTCCAACTGACGACGGGACGCGGGGGCTGGCCGATGAACGTTTTTCTTACTCCGGACAAACGGCCGTTTTTCGGCGGAACCTATTTTCCTCCGGTACCTCGCTACAATATGCTTTCCTGGTCCCAGATTTTACAAAGTATCGCTGAGACGTATCGTGATAAACGCGATGAACTTGAAAAATCTGCAAATGACATCGTCGACGAGTTGAAGCGGCAAAGTACCGATGAAGCGGAACCCGGCACATTGACCGAGGAGATGCTCGAAACAGCGTTTACAGGTTTTTCCCGAACCTTCGATACGGTCAACGGCGGGTTTGGCGGCGCACCCAAGTTCCCGCCATCAATGTCGCTCGAATTTCTGTTGAGGTATCACGACCGGACGGGCGACGATAAAGCTCTGGCAATGGTAAGGCACACGCTCGACAAAATGGCCGGAGGCGGTATTTATGACCAGCTTGGCGGTGGTTTTCATCGGTATTCTGTAGATGCGATCTGGCTCGCACCGCATTTTGAAAAGATGCTCTACGACAATGCCCAGTTGATCCGGGTTTATCTGCATGCTTTTCAGGTCACGGGCGATGAATTGTACAAACGCATTGCCGTAGAAACGCTCGAATATGTCCGCCGCGAAATGCTCGACAAATCCGGTGGCTTTTACTCGACGCAGGATGCGGACAGCGAGGGCGTCGAAGGTAAATTTTTCGTCTGGACACCCGACGAGATCGTTGCAATTCTGGGTGAATCGGCAGGGAATATTTTTAGTTATTTCTACGACGTTTCGGGCGAAGGGAACTTTGAGGGCAGTAACATATTGAATATTCGAAATACGCGCGAGTTCGCCTGTGAGAAATTCAGGATCACCGAAGACGAACTGAATGAAATTTTGGAATATGGACGGAATGCTCTATTTGCTGTTCGTGAAAACCGGATCAAACCAAACAGAGACGAAAAGATCTTAACGGCATGGAATGGCCTTATGCTGGCGACATTTGCCGAGGCGGCCGCGATCCTTGCAAACACCGACTATCTGAAAATTGCAGAAAACAACGCTGAATTTCTTCTCTCGAAGCTACAGCGAGCCGGACGGTTGCTTCGGACCTGGAAAAATGGAAAGGCAAAGCTGAACGGGTATCTCGAAGATTACGCGAACGTCGCCGATGGGCTGATCGAACTATATCAGGTATCGGGCAAGGTCAATTATCTGAGTGAAGCCAAACGTCTTGCAGATCTGATGATCACCGAATTTTGGGACGAGGAGAACGGTGGTTTTTTCTTTACATCTAACGATCACGAGGAATTAATCGTCCGCCATAAGGATTTTTATGACAATGCGACGCCATCGGGTAATTCGGTAGCGGCTGATGTTTTGTTGCGGCTGGCGAAATTTTACGGAGATCAACGGTACGAAAGATTTGCGACCACGGTCCTGAGGCTGACAGCCAATCAGATCAAACGTTATCCAAATGGCTTTGGTCGTGTTCTGTCGACGCTGGCATTTCATTTTGCGGAAGTAAAAGAGATCGTTATTGTTGGCCAAGAAACGACGGAATTCGAACGTGAGATTTGGGCAAAGTACAGGCCCACCAAGGTTGTTGCGTTGACCAATTTGGAGCAGCCTGACGAACCGCCGGTAGTTGCTGGTAAAAAGATGACTGATAACCTGCCGACGGCCTTTGTTTGCGAAAACTTTGTATGCAAACGGCCCGTAACGTCAATAAGGGAATTTAGAATGCTTTTGTAAAAAAGTTTTCTTGAAGTGGTCGTACCAATGGTCGCTTTAGAAAAAATAACAAATCAAAAAAAGAGACGCTGCCCTTAGACCGCGTCTCTTTTTTATAACGTGCAACTAACAAACGCAAAGCGTTAATTAGCGGTTTGCATTACCGTTGTGATTGGCGTTTGACGACATTTTGCTGTCAGCTGGCTTGTTTGCGTTAGCCGAATTGACTGCATTTGCCGCGTTCGCGATCTGGTCCTTGGCGGCCTCTATCTGATTAGCTGCATTAGCAACCGACGCGTTCGCGGCGTTCAGCGCATTAGCGGTTTTGTTTGCATTTACTACCGTGTTGTTTGTGCCAGCATCTCCGCAAGCCATACCGATCGCGCCCATTACGAGGACTGCCGAAAGTGCAATTACTTTTTTCATAACTAAAGATTCTCCTGTCTTCTTCAAAGATTATTCAAATTTATTTCACAGAGGACCTTGCAAGCAAGATCCTTGTCCCAAGTCTTTCTTTTTTAAGGAACATTGCACAATATAGTGATGCTTGTCAGTTAAGTCAACTCCGAAAATACAAAAAAGCTATAAATATTGACTATTAATTATGGTGTCTTTTCGAAAAAAAAGTTTGAGGTCACATATAAAAAGCGCCTGTCCGAAAACAGGCGCCCCACGTACTCTATTAAATAGAGTGCCGTTTAGTTGGCTGGTTTGTTGACCGCCGGTGTAGCAGTGGCAGTCGGCTTAGCCGTATTCGAATTTCCGTTGGACGAAACTGCGTTTGTGTTGACAGCGGGCGTAGTTGCCGGTGTCGGTGCCGGGGTTGCAATATTGACCGGTGCCGGTGTATTGGCCGGTTTGTTAGCGTTGATATTAACGTTGGTCGCGGTTTCGCCGCAAGCCATTCCAAGTGCGCTCAATCCAAGAACGGTTGAAAGTACAATTACTTTTGTCATTTTATTTAGAACTCCTAATCTATCTCAAAGAATAAAAACCTGTCGCCAGGTGGCGGCTGATCGGACACAGCCGTTTTGCCTCGAACTCTTTCTTTTTCAAGACAAACGATAATATAGAAACCACAACCGGTTTAGTCAACTCCGAAACAGGTAAAAAGCAGTATTTTGTGAAAATATTTAGCCGTGATCCGACGCGATATGTTGGTAATCGCCCCACAAGACCGAACTTCTTGAGCCGGAAAGAACTTCTTGACTAAAATTAAGGCGAGAGAGTATTGTATTTACAGGGCAGTTCCTGCAAGATTCTAGCCGATTTTCCCAAGTTTAAGTTAATAGATGAAAGATAAGAACGACACCGATCTCACGGTTGGGCGAAAATTCTCGCCATACCCGGTAATTATTGTAGGGCTTTCGCTTGGCGCTTTGGTCGGAACCTACCTTCTTGCAATGTCGCCGATCGAGACGGTGGCCAAGGCGTTGGCTTTCGTCGGCGTCGTTTCGTTGTTTTTGATGTTCAGTGTCGTGAGTTTTTATCGGCAATCGAAACGTCGGCGAGCAACCGACGATGTAGTTGAAGACGAAGATTTCGACCTCGGCCCAAAGCTTTTGGCACTTGACGAAGCGTGCTCATTTTTTGCCGGCACGATTAAACCTGTTGATGCTTTTAGACTAGCGTGCAGTCGCATCCGGGATTTGATCCCATTTTCGGCCGGCGTTCTATTTTTGCTGGACGAATCTCGTACCCGATTAGTAGTGACGGAAACTGACGGCGCGGGAACGGAATATCTGGCAGGGCGAACATTTGATCTCGAAACGGAACTCGCTGGCCAGTGCTTTTCATGCGGCGAATTGCGGTTTGACAATTACCTCTCTCTGGATTCGTCTCAGAAATTCGGCTCAACGGTTGCAATTCCGCTATGTCGAGGGACGGATGTATTCGGCGTGTTGCAGCTATATTTTGACACCGGGTTTGACCTTAATCGATTGGATCAAACCATCTTTGAAGCGGTGGGCACCCGCGTCGCTCCGATGATGCTGGGCTCGATCGCGTTTGAACGAACGCAGTCGAACGCGTTGACCGACATCACGACCGATCTGCCCAATGAGCGGGCATTCTATTTGGTCCTCGAAGCTCAAGTTGCCGAGGCGCACCGCAACAATGACATCCGGCCGTTGACAATCCTCGCGATCGACATTAAAAATTTTGATGAAATCAATCAACAATATGGGCACGCGGCGGGTGATCGCATTTTGAATTTTGTCGCGCAGATCGTCAAGGATAACCTTCGGCAAATGGATTTTTTTGCGCGGTCTCTTAACGATGAATTTCTCGCGATCATGCCGACCGCAGACAAGGAAATTTCGCATGAGATCATCTCTCGTATCCACACCGCGTTTTTTGGCAACAAGTTAGATCTAAACGATAACGAGAGGGTAGAGATCGAATTGAATATCGGCTGGGCTTCGTTTGGAAACGACGGCGAAACCCCCTCACAACTCTTAAATCTGGCCCAGCTTCGAAAAGAACAGTCAAAAACAATCAACCATCAGAATGTCCTTTGGTTTCCACAGGAAACAGTTAACTAGTCCCCCGGCAGTTTTCCGCCGCCCGGGATCGGAATTTTGTAAATCAATCCCCGCCTTGTATATTTGGTCAATGGCGAAGATTACATTTTACGGTGGCGTCGGTACGGTTACCGGGTCAAAATACCTTCTCGAACATAACGGAAAAAAAATACTTGTTGATTGCGGACTCTTTCAGGGTTACAAGGAACTGCGCGAACGTAATTGGCAGGACCCTGCCTTTGATCCCAACGAGATCGACGCGGTAATCATTACTCATGCGCATATTGACCACACCGGATGGCTTCCGCGGCTGGTAAAATTAGGATTTTCGGGCCCGGTTTTTACGTCTCGCGCAACCGGCGATCTGTTGAAAATACTTTTGCCCGATTCGGGCCGTCTTCAGGAGGAGGATGCAGACTATCGCAATCGAAAGCAATTGACGCGGCACTCTCCGGCCTTGCCGCTTTATGACGAAGACGATGCCGACGCTGCCTTGAAATTGATTCGCACTGTCGCTAATGACGGCAATCCAATTGATATTTGCGCGGGGATCAGGGCTAGTTTTATGGTGGCCGGACATATTATGGGGGCAAGCCTCGTTTTGGTTGAGCTTGAAGGTGCGAAAGAGAACGGCGATGCGATTCGGTTCCTTTTTTCAGGTGATCTCGGACATTATGATCAGCCGATTGTCAAAGATCCGGCCCCGCCGCCCGCTTGCGATTATCTGATGTGCGAATCGACATACGGTAACCGGCTGCACGGTGATGTCGATTCTGAAACCCAGATGGCCCGGATCATAAACGAGGCTGCTGCCCGAAACGGCCCGATCCTGATCCCGGCATTCGCGGTCGGACGAACTCAAGAAGTCGTGTACATGATCCGCGAACTCGAAGAGAAAAAACTTATTCCTATTGTCCCAGTAGTCGTCGATTCGCCGATGGCGGCCCGGGCGACTCAAGTATACCGTCGCTGGAACGAGGAGCATGATGAGGAATACGCGTCGATTCTCGCCAACCAGAAATATCCGCTTAAGACGGCTTCGATGCTTACGACCTCCACACGAAACGAATCAATGGGCGTTAATGATATGAAAGGGGTTCGGATCATTATTTCCGCCTCGGGCATGCTTACCGGCGGACGCGTACTGCATCACGCTATCCGAATCTTGCCCGATCCTAATGCCACAGTCGTTTTTGTTGGATTTCAGGCTGGGGGAACTACTGGACGCCGCATACAAGACGGCGAACGCGATGTTCGAATAATGAAGAATTGGATCCCTGTCAAATGTCATGTCGAACGCGTCGAAGGTTTTTCGGCTCACGCCGACTGGAAGGCAGTTCTGCGTTGGCTGAGCGACCTGCTCGATGCTCCGGAAATGGTTTTTACAACCCATGGTGAGCCAGATGCCGCCGAGGCGATGGCGGGGCACATCCGGGAACGCTTTGGTTGGAACACAGTCGTACCGGACTACGGACAGACTGTAGAACTTTAAAATTGACCTACCTGCCCGCGTAAAACTATGAAACATCAGTTGCCTTGTCGTTTGTCGAAACCAAAGTTGAACATACAAAAGCGGCGGCGATCGCACGTTTGCGAAAGCCGCCGCATGTTGCTGGTAAATCGAACGCCATCGTCATCACCCGATGATGTATTTATTTACCGGGTCGGAATAATTACCGATAGATATGCTCTCCGCGATAATTTGATTTCCAGTCGTTTTCAAAATAGTCGGCATCGTCCGGAGATTTCGGTGATACTCCGATAACGGTACCACCGTTTTTGATTCCCTCTTCGTAGGCGGTTGCCCGTTCTTCAGGGATTCCCCAGCCGATCAGTGCACCGACCAGGCCGCCGGTTATACCACCTGCTCCAGCCCCGGCCAATGCGGCTGCAATCGGTCCCCAAACCACCAGACCGAGGCCGGGTAGGACCAGATTGGTGCCAATTGCCGCGACGCCGCCTAAAACGGCACCAAGTGTCCCGCCGATAACGCTGCCATAGCCCGTGCCTTCCGCCATTTTATCGCCGAGGTCCGTCTCCGTTTCTTTCCCTTCAGGATAATAAGTGTTTCTCGTTTCATCGGACATAATAACGTTGATTTCGTCATCGGTATATCCGCGGTCGCGAAGTGATTTGTAAGCCCCCTCGGACGACTCGCGGTCGCTGAAAAGTCCGGTCAAAATGCCTGGTTCTTCCTGTCTGCCTGTTCCTTGATTATTCATTATTATTCCCCCTGTTGATCTAGTTCTTGAAGTACAAATTTATGAATGTCAGAAAAATATCTGACATTCCAAGGATAACTAACTTTTTGGGATTTTAATGTAAGCCGGAAAACAGAAACGTGCGATTTCTCACCTGACCAGTCAGTGAGGCGAAAATATTTAGGGAGAATTACTGTTCAGAACTAGATAAAACCAAATTCTCTCATGATCAGTGCTTTAGCGATTGTTGAATAAAAAAAGCGGCATCGTCTTTTAATTTTTTGAGCGATCGTTTTTCGATGTACATCATATGGCCCGATTCGTAATAGGCGAACGAGACATTTTTACGCAGAGTTGAGTCTAGATTTAATGCGGAGATCGTATATTCGGCAGCATAAAACGGGGTCGCCATATCATAATATCCGGCGGCCACAAAAACCTTCATATACGGATTTTTGGCCATCGCGTCCTTCATCGGAACGCTCGTGTCGGCATAGCCGTTTGCGACGTTATAGTTCCACGGGCTCGTGATACCGCCGCCCAGGATGTAATACTCGACATCCGATTTGAATCCGAGTTCGCTGCGGACATAGCTGTTAAAAGCGGCTGTATAAGGCGGGCGAATGGCATTCATGCTCGGATCCGTGTCTGGGCCGCTGCCCGCAGCATCGCGGTCGATACCTTTGAATCGGCTGTCGAGGCGTCCCGTTGTTCGGCGTTCGGTGCGGAGGAGCTCTTTATTAAACTCGCCAAGATCTATGCGGAAATTGTTAAGCTCAATAAATTCTTTGCTGAGACCTGTAAGCGAACTATATCTCGCGGACAATCTTTCGCGTTCCTGCGATGTCAGTCGATCGATCTTCATCAGAGCGGGCATAAACTCATTCGCTGCAAACGTCCGAGCCTCGTCTGCGATCTGTTCGACAGTTTTACTTTGCATCGTGGGTGAAAGTTTTTTGTGGTACCACGCGGTGGTGGCGTAGCTTGGCAGGATCATTACAAGCGGCATGTCGTTATTATTCGCGAACCGGATCGTTTGGAAATTCAAAACGGTCGAGATCAAAAGAATTCCATTTAAGCTAATTCCTTTATCAAAAAGGTGGTTCGACAGCCCCGCGGCTCGTGTGGTTCCGTAGCTTTCTCCGACGACAAATAACGGCGACATCCATCTATCATTTCGTCCGAGATAGAGGCGGATAAATTCACCGACGGATTCGATATCGCCGTTGACGCCAAAAAATTTGCTGTTCAACTCCGGCTTCGCCGCTCGCGAGTAACCGGTTCCGACCGGATCGATAAATACCATGTCTGTTTCCGTGAGCCATGTTTGCTGATTGTCTTCCATCTCGTATGGCGGCGGGGGCATCATGCCGTCGTCCAACATTTTGATGCGGCGTGGCCCCAGTGCTCCGAGATGAAGCCAGACCGAAGCTGAGCCCGGCCCGCCATTAAACGAAAACATTAACGGCCGCTTTGCCGACGCATTGTCGAGCGTATAGGCCATGTAAAATATCCGCGCCTCTACGTCACCGGAAATCGCATTCTTGATCGGCATAAAACCGGTGGTGACGGTGTAATTGAGTTGATTTGAGCCAACGCGAATCGATCGCTTTACAATCGACGGCGGTTCCTCTTTCACTTCGGGCGTTGTCGCCGGTCGCGGGGTCGGCTGAGTTTGCGTCTGTGACTCGCCCGACGGACGGCTCGGCGGTTGGGCATCGGAAAGAACTGGAAACGCGAATAGCAAGAACAAAAATAGCAAGGCTTTCATGGTATTTAGATCGAAGTTAAGTTGGATTTGAGCCCAGTCAGAATAGCACAGCGTCCGTGGAACCACGAAAACCTGTTGATTTAGATACATGGTAAAGGAATTTCTATCTATCCAGATTGTAGGATTTGGGTACAAATTCAAGCGAGACTATCTCGCCGTCTGTTTTGGTTTTGTTATCGGGTTTTAAATTATAGATAAAAACGGCCGG
Organism: Pyrinomonadaceae bacterium; assembly: GCA_041748715.1. Lineage (GTDB taxonomy): Bacteria > Acidobacteriota > Blastocatellia > Pyrinomonadales > Pyrinomonadaceae > OLB17. The sequence continues at coordinate 10,591 of JBGTCS010000193.1, forward strand.
AAATTCGATCGACTTACTATTGCACCCGATCTGTACACCTTGGAGGTCAGGGGTGAAAAATACAATGGCAGGAGGCTGCGAGGGCTGACTCAAGAGTTTAAAGGTTCTTTCCACAGTTCGGATATAGAAGTATGCCGACTTGTTCGTGCACTCGACCTTTTCTAAGAATCCCATATCGCGCTTTTCAGATTCGCGAGGCTTACGTATCGCGTTGGCAATCGCCTGCCAAAGCAATTCTCTGCGTTTTGCAAGGAATTCTTCTTCGTTAGCCGCCAGCAACGGTGGTGGATCGATCGTGCGTGCCAGAGCTGATGGTTCTTCTTCGTCGTAAATCACTAGCGTGCCGCTTTGCATTTCTTCGCGGGTCAGAAACCGGAAGTTATCCGGTACAAATTCGAGCCCGACAAGTTCACCTCTGACGGAACTTTTGGCGACGTTTATGGGCCGGTACGTGACCAGCACGTAAAAGATGCCGATCCGAGCGTCGCATCCGACATCAAATCGATTTGCGGCCGGATCCAATGCGTTGAGAATGAGAGATTCAAAATCCTTGCTGGTCAGTGAGATCACTTCGTCGGCCGAACGTATGGTAAAGAGGATCGGACGTTTCTTGCAGTCGATCTTTTCGATGCGACCCAACAACCGCTGCTCACCGTCGAGCGGAATCCGTAAAGCATCATTAACGGAACGCAGATGTTCCATCGCCTGTTGTTGGGCGATCTCGGCGTCGGTTGGTCGTTTAACGCCTTCGATGCGTTTGGTCAAACGGGGAGTGCCGCCCGCGCCGGCGACGGCGGCTTCGAAACGCATGCGTTCGAGTTCGTTGCGCTTGTCAATCTCGATCTGCTGTGTGATCTGCGACAACAGGGAATCCGCTCGCGACCGAGTCTCGTTGTCCTCGGCATTGGTTGCGATTTTTTCACTGATCCGTTTAGCCTCATCGTATTTTTTTTGCCGTGAAAATATTTCGGCGATCCGGAGAGCGTAACGTTGATTGCCCGGCTGATATTTGAGTGCCGTTTGCAATAACGCGGTCGCCTCGTCGAGTTCCTCATTGTTTACGAGGGCCAAGAAAGCCAGCAACTCATAGCTCTCTGTATACCCAGGATCGATCGCGATGGCTTTTTTTAGTGAATCGCGCATCTTTGCGGCAGTTTCGGGTTTGAAGCGACTTACAAAGCCAAACTCGTCCTGCCCTTCGCGACTGAGTAAATACGCATAGCGGTAAAGGGCGATGTGATTTGACGGATCGCCCGATATCGCCGTTTCCAAATATTTGCGGGCCTCGTCAAACTTTCGCTGCTTGATCCTCAACATTCCGAGTGCGGTATTCGCCAAATTAGACGACGGATTGAGCCGGACGGCATTCATTAAATAGGGTTCTGCATCATCTGGACGGTTTGCATGATAGAGCAGATCGCCAAGATAGGCATTACTCGCCGCCTCGTCGAGAACCGAACTCTGCATCGACGTGTCGAACGCCAACCGCTGGTTAAACTTAATTTCCCGATAGGTAAACGAGTTCTTTGCGACGTAGGTTTTTAACTCTTTTTCAAGTTTGTCGTAGGTCGTCTGGAAAGCACTCTCAAAAGCCGTTTTGGGTAAAATGCCCTTCAACACGGCATTTAAGAATTTATCAAGAGCATCCGATCTATCGGTTTGCGTCAGATAGTGAACAAGAGCCCATGATTGAGCATAAAACAAACTGCGGGAGTGACCTCCCGACTGATGAAGATCAAAATTGCTGACGTTAAAAAGTGCGTCGAGCGGCATCAACTGGCTTCGTTGCAGAAGGCTGAGATGGCCGGAATGCGGCAGTCCGAGTTTAACTTTGATATCGTCGACAATTTCAAATGTTTGATAGTATTCGGCCAGCCCCTCATTAAACCATTGCGGCACGTCGGACCGACCGAAATTGGTATTGATTATGAAATGAACGTATTCGTGAAAAATGGTTCCAAAAACAGTTTTGTCGTCGCCCTCGACTGACAATGTAATGTAGTTTACATCTTCGCCCGGCTGAAAATATCCCGCGATCTCAGTATTAATTTTGCCATCGGCTCGCTTTGGTTTGAATGGTTTATAGGTGGAATCGTTCTTGAATACGACGACATTGGTTGGGATCGACGCGGTAAGCTTTGCTGTATTAAAAAGCAATCTAAAAGTTTCTCGAAACTGCTCAAGTTTTACACCAACCTTACGGATGTCTTTTTCAGACGCATTTCCAACCAGTATAAAATTTTTTGACTTGACCTGGGTCCACTCGTCTTTGGCCGCATTCGCAAGCGCACTGATATTTGTGATCGACAGGAACGCCGTCAAAAACACAATATAAACCAAACGAACCGAAACCTTCATATTAACTGCTGGTCAACATGCGTTAGATACAATATACCGGTTTGGGGTTTGTTTTTCGAGGATTTCTATTCCTGCGGGTCGGCGAACTAATAAGGTATCGCCAAGTCTGGCGGGGTGCCTTTAACGGCGAAAGTTATTTTTGACTTGTGCAGACGACTAATCTCATTGCTGGTGAACGACGTTTGACCTGTTTGGGCTCGTCGTTTCCCAAGATGACGTATTGGGCCACGGCATCATTATGCTGAATCGGTTGGACGAGCTAAAGAAGGGTCTTCAACGGGGACTACTACTTCAGTCTCAGAATCCTTCCGCTTTAGTTCCTCATCGTCATGTTGTTTTCTAGTCTCTAAAACCGCATCCGTCAGCGTTTCTCCATTATTTGACATGTAAAGTAGTTTAACAGCTATTGATACGACACTAATGTACGACTCGATACTTTACTAGGAGTTTAATGAAAAGGCTGCTCGCCACTATCCGAGTCGTGAATCTCTGTTTTCGATGCGACCGGTATGATGAATGTAAAGCGAGTCCCTGCCGGCTGCACATCGGTAACCTCGATCCGTCCACCGTGTTCCGTTACGATGCCGTAACAGATGGCGAGGCCGAGTCCGGTGCCTTTTCCCGCACTCTTTGTCGAGAAGAAAGGTTCAAATATCAGTGCTTTGTCAGTTTCGTTAATACCGGTTCCACTGTCGGCAATTTCGACGTATATTTCATTTTGATCCTCGAAAGTTCTTAGCGTTAAACTTCCGCCGCTCGCCATTGCATCGCGTGCATTCAACAATAAATTGAGACAAACCTGCTGAAGTTGGTCTTCGTCAGCCAGAACAGGTGAGGTATTGTCGGCAAGTAATGTGTCGATCTCGAGAGCCTGAAACGCACGGTCGAAACTCGCCAGCCGGAGTGCGGTGCGGACTACCTCATTAATATCCACCTCGGTTTTTGCAGCCGGTCGCGACCGGGCAAAATTGGTCATGTCTTTGGTGACTTTTGTTATCCGTTGGATTTGATCCGAGATCATATTCAGCTTTTCGCGCGTCTCGGGCGAATGGCCTTCTTGTGACCTCATCATTTGCACCAGCGACGATATCGAGGCAAGAGGGTTGTTGACTTCGTGGGCAACGCCGGCGGCAAGTGTGCCCATGGCCGCGAGTTTCTCCGCCCTTATCAACTGTTTATTGAGACGCTTTAATTCTTCGATATCGGAAGCCATTTTGCGGCTCATTTCATTGAACGAATCGGCCAGAACGCCCATTTCGTCATTGCTCTTACGCAGATCAACCTCGGTCCCGTAACCGCCTTTCGCCACCTCGACGGCGGCAAGCGTTATTCGTTGAAGCGGCCTAGAGATCGTTCGCAATACAAGAAGGAGCAGCAAGAGGTTTGGAATAAGTGCTGATATAACACTAAATACAAGGTATCGTCGCCACGCCTCGTAATCCATACCATTATGAAATGCCCACCAAACGATGGGGATCTGGAAAATGAGAAAACTTACGATCGCAACCGAGGCGATCGTCAATGCCACTTTATAAGTGATCGGGAAAAGTCGAAATTGATTGAGTGCTGTCTGCAGGGAAAAAAGCCTGAAATTCAAAATTGCGTAAGCGTAAATCAGAACACCGGGCAATACAAAGATGGCACTCATCTGCAAAAGGTCGTAATTGCCGAGATATGGGAGAATGATGTTCGCGATCGTTTTTAGAATTCCGGTTATCGCGAGTCCCCAAATTATCGCTCCGACTTGTTGGCCCTGAAGCGTCCCTTTTAGTTTTCGATATTTTTGAAAAAGAACTACGGCGCCAAAAAAAAATACAAAATAAACATATCCGACAAAAATGTAAGCGAGAGGTGTGAGTTCGATGACGAAACGTCCGTCCTCAAATCCGGCTTTTTGCCAGAGCATTCCAAAAACCGTGGCCGGTATAAGGACCAGTCCCGGGGCAAATAGGATAGCGGCGCGTCGGCGAGGAGTCCTGGCGTCCTCCGGGAAAACCCAGGCAAAGACGACCATGGCAAACTGCATCATCAGCGCCGTGATAAAACTCGCGGACGCCCACCATCCAGCCGTTGTATTACGCGGATAAAAATTCCAAAAAATAAGATCTTTTGTTGTCCAGATCGCCAGGAAAGCGATAAACATCGCAAAGGTTTGGTTTGCACGCTTTCGCGGGTCCGCCACAAAGACGTAAAAGCCCAGGGCGACCAGCAAAAAAAGAGCAAAAAGATGGAGGACCACCAGCATTGCGTAAATATTACGGCTTATTTGGGACAGAACACAATAGAGGCTGGGTCGTTGCGAAATTGGGTACTTGCTTATTTGATGAGTGCCGCCTGGGACTCGCGGATCGCGTCCGAGAGTTGATCGGTGCCGCTCGTTTCAAGATTTTGCGTGGCGTTGGCAAAGATGCCTCGTTCCAACAGCCTTGAAAAATCAGGTCTTGCAAAGCCTAGCCCGAATTCGTTAGTCAGATCAATAGCGAGATCGATTAGTCGTTCCGGATCGTCGGACCGTTTGGAAAGGGTTGCGATCAACGTCGCGAATTCATACAAGGCTGTTTCACGGTGGTGTAACAGGCGAGCCCTGTTTATACGTTCATGGCATCGAGATGCTATGGATCTGTTCGGATGTCCACTTATTTTAAAAAGCTCACGATTATAGTTTTTCGACGGCGGTACGGCGGCAGCTTCGATTAAACCGGTAAATCGGTAAAAGGTTTCGCGAAAATCAAACAACGCTGAGATCGCAGAATCCGAAAATGCGATCCGTTCGATATCTGCACGGATGTTTTCGACACGACTATGCCTTTCGGACTCAACTGCGAATTGTGAGACAAAAACTTGGCGAATCATCATCCCGATTGCGTAAACTGGCCAAAATAAAAACGACAAAATCAGTTGGATGTAAATCGGGCTGGCGGCTCTCGAATCTTCCTTTGTAACCTGGTAAACGGCGAACGGAGAGCCGCATGCCAGGTAGATAATTACAAAATCCCACAAATTCATAACGAGATTAAAGGGCAATCGACGTGCCATCCCGGAATAAAAATCGCGAGATCTGTCATTTACAGGTGTAAGTGACTGATAGATTTAGGTTAGCCGAAAATAATTGGAACAACCCAAAACGACTGGGCGTAATCATACTGTTTGCAAATCGCAAATCTGAGTAAATCCCAAGGTTCATTCCTTTGCATAATGCGAAAAATTACGGCCCCCGGCCGTTGAACAAGGCGGAGATTAAGATGATAGATAAATCAAAGATAAAGATAGTGAAAAAGACCGAAGCGGCAGCCGCAAAGTCTAAGTTAAAAATAAAGCGACCCAAGGTCGCAAGTTCGAGGACCGCAGCTCGTGAGGTGGTTTCAACCGTAACCGAATGGGTTTCGGATCTTAAGCAGCGAAAGACCGAGGAAACAAAAGCTGCGTTTGAACTTCTGTTTTCCACAAATCAGCGTACGAGTCAATCGTAACGCCTGCTCATACCCATATATTCATAATCAGAAATAATCCGGCGGCTGTTTTTCACAGCCGCCTAATTGCGCGTCGAAAACGTATAACGATGCTCAATACCGGTTTGCCACAATCTAAGTTTCATTGTTATTCTAAACGCGAAATTGGTAAGTAAAAATATAATTTATGCAAGGCAAAGTGATTATTGTCACTGGAGCAAGCAGCGGAATCGGCAGAGCATCTGCCCTGCTTTTTGCAAATAAAGGGTCTAATGTCGTCGCTGTGGGCCGAAACGAAAAAGAATTGGGGGAGCTCAGCAAAAACATTAAATCTAAGAATGGTTCAATAAAAGTTCATCTTGCAGATATGACAGAAATGTCGCAATTGGAGCGAATTGTTTCGGAGACGATCCACAGCCTCGGACAGATTGATGTCCTTGTAAATTCGGCCGGTGTGATAAAGGGCGGCTCGATTGAGGATACGACGCTAGACGACTGGGATAAAATGTTTCAGTTGAATCTGCGGTCGGTTTTTGCACTTTCGCAAAAATGTGTACCATACCTGACCCAAACCAAAGGGAATATTGTAAATGTGTCGAGTGTGGCAGGTACGCGCTCGTTTCCAAATATCTTGGCCTATTGCGTTTCCAAGTCCGCTCTCGATCAATTAACACGCTGTTCCGCCCTTGAGCTTGCTGCCAAGGGCGTTCGTGTTAATGCGGTAAACCCGGGTGTTGTCGTGACAAATATTCATAAGCGCGGCGGTATGGATGACGCGGCTTACAGTGCATTTCTGGAACATTCAAAAGAAACCCATCCCATCGGCCGGGTTGGAAATCCGCAGGAGGTTGCCGAATTGATCTATTATCTTGCGTCGGATAAGGCTTCATGGATCACAGGAGCAACATATGAGATCGACGGCGGGCGGGCACAGACATGTGCAAGGTAGGATGTTTTAGTCTTTAAATTATTACGATGCGGATCCAAATGCTACCAAGTTCGATCGACGAAAACGGCCAAGCCTCTGACCGTCAGCATTTATTGTCGATTATTATCGATGACAAGGTTGCAATCGATGCCGGATGCCTCGCTTTTTCGTGTTCTGACCTCCAACGCGATCAGATCCGGGACGTGGTATTGACTCATACTCACCTTGATCACATTGCCGGACTGCCAATATTCATCGACGATTTGTTTGCAAGTTTGACCGAGCCAATACGGATTCACGCAACACCCGAGATGATCGAGATCCTCGAACGCGATATCTTTAATTGGGCGATCTATCCGCGATTTTCAGATTTGGCGAATGATCGATGTAATGTCGTCGAGTATAGAAAATTTGAACGCGGGGCGACCTTTGATATAGAGCATCTGACGTTTCAATGTGTCGGCGTAAATCACAAAGTCTCGGCAAATGGATATATGATTTCAGACGGGCGAAGTTCTATTGCGATTACAGGGGACACCGCAGAAACGGACGAGATTTGGAAGGTTTGCAACTCGACGTCGGATCTAAAGGCGGTACTTGTTGAATGTGCATTTCCAGACGAAATGGCCGAACTGGCAGTTGTCTCAGATCACCTATCACCGGCACGGCTCGAAAATGAACTTTCCAAGTTTCACCGCGATGATGTTCCGGTCTTTATTATCAATATTAAGCCGATGTATCGCGAACGTGTGATCGAACAAATCGCAAGAGCGAAACTGCCGCTCGTTTCTATTCTCGAACTCGGCAAGGTGTACGATTTTTGATCTATTTCGCCTTGTCGCGCAGAAAGTTTATCGCCTCAAAAGCCGTCTCACGATACTCACCAATAAAATCTTGCAGCGTGACCCGCCCGTTCGAGAGAACTTCATCGATACGAAAGGTTCGTTCTTCGCGCGACTTGCCGGGCATTATTTCGGCTCGGAAGGTCACCGGCATCTTTGGACGAGCCCAGATGTTTCCGATTGCCGGGTTGACCTGTTTATTTTTTTTTCTCAACTTATGACTCCGTCTCGGGATCTTTCTTGTGTTTTGCTTTTCTCAGCGAAGGGCGGTGTTTTTCTTCCGGCACGTCGCTGCCCATCTTGCGGCTCGGCGGAGGCGTCGGTTTTCTGATCGAGTCAAAAACCGGACGCTCCAGAGCTTTTATTTTTCGCTTTTTTGGCACCACAACATTGTATCAGAAGAGGAAAATCAAATAGACGCGTATTCGGGTATTATGGATAGGTGTGGCCGAAACCATCGGTTTCGAACTACATTCTATAAAGATTGATCCATTGACAATCTGCTCAAAAAAATTCAGTATAAGTCGTCACTCGGGTTTGGAATTCGGTCAAATACAAATTGTTTGATATTGAAAACCTGTTTGTTTTTTATCACTTTATAAATGCGAGCAGAGATGAATAGAGTTCGTCGGCCTTTTTGGCTTCCGGCGTCGAATTATTATGTGCTCGCGGTCGCGATTTCGACCGCGTTTTTCTTTTTGGTGTGGGGAATTCTCCACGACGGTGGCGAAGAACTGCCGTGGATCACGGCCGGCATTAGCGCGAGCATCTTACTCTGCGGAGCTGTTATTTTGCGTGAGATCGTGTTGCGTCGGGCGCGAAATCGGTATTTGCGGCAGCAGCGAATGTTGGAAAACATGATGTATCGCGGCGGCGTCGAACGCCACGGCCGCGACCCAAGGAATTCATCAAAACTTACGCTGGAGGGAAACGCGGCGATCCTGAATGAGATCCAACTAAAGTCCGAAGCTGCGAGAGTTTTGAATAGGGTGTCAGCGGGTCACCAGGAAGTTTTCGAGCTGTGCAGCGAATATATTCTGCGTAATGATGACGAACTGAAAACGGTCGGCGCCGGGTCGCCTCGATTGGCACCGTTATTAAAAGGGCGATCAGCGGCAGCCGAGTATCATAAATATCACCTCCTAAAATGGGCCGAGATGGAATCGCGGAACTTGACGAATGAGGCTCGCAGCCTATCAAACCCCGCGGAGAAGGTTGAGGCCGCGCAAAATGCTCTTAGCGTGATCGAGTCAGCTCTCGATTCCTATCCAGCAGAACCGGCCCTGCTCCAATCGCAGGAACTATTACGGGATCTCATTGTCTCGATAAAATTGGCACCTCTGGTCGAGAAGGCGGAACGGGCTGTTTTTGAGGGAGATTATGCAGGCGGAAAAAGTCTCTACCGTGATGCTTTATTTTACTTAGGACGCGACAATATTGAGAGTGAATCTCGTCGCCAGGCAGCAGATAGGATAAATGGGCAAATCGAACGGATAAGAACTTTGGAAAACGATAAATGACCTTTGGGAAAGGACCGCAGGTTGATAATATCTAGGCAATAATGATTTCTCAGCGATGTCCAAAATGTAATAGTAGCCGAATACGGCGCGGGTATCGTCCGACGCCGTTCTTGTTTAAGATCTTTTTTCGCTACAATTTGCTTTGTGATGGTTGTAATTGGGAGTTTAACGGATTTGCGGTGCCCGGAACGGTAGATACTCGATCAAGTGGAAAGAAGAAACGCGCAACGCCTCCGGAGCGTAGAGAAAAGAAATTATAATAGCGTTTTTTGATAGTTTCCAAAATCAATCACAACTGGAAGTGAAGCAATACTTTTTCACATTTATTCTTCTCGCCGCCTTATTTTTGATTCCCGCAGCGACATTTACATCGGGACAGACAGGCACAACGAGCGAACAGCCGGAAATGAAGCCGGACCTCGATGACCTGGTTCATTTTGGTGACGTCATCGATGTCGATATAGTTGGCGGGTTTGAATTTGATTGGCGGGGCACGCTCACTTCGGATGGTTTTTTGGACGGTCTCGATGGTTTTAGCGAGCAGATATACGGCCTGTGTAGAAGTGAAGATCAAATAGCGTCGGATGTTGCTCGAGTTTATGGAAAGATTCTGCGCGACCCCAAGGTGGTCGTAAAGATAATTGACCGATCTAATCGCGCCGTCGTTCGACTCGACGGTGCAGTGAGGGCCGCGGCTCGCTTTAGGCTACGGCGGGATATTCATTTAGGAGAATTGATAGTGTTGGCGGGTGGAATTACCGACGGAGCGAGTGGGGATATTACGATCTTTCGACCAAAAGATCTTAATTGTGTGGCCGCTGCGGCACCTGCCCCCGATCTTGATAAAAACGGGGGAATTGGCCCGTCAGACAACGGTTCCCATACCCTGAACATCAAAATCAACGAACTTTTAAGCGGAAACGAATTAGCCAATCCGCAGATTTTGAGCGGCGACATTGTGACAGTTTTAAGGGCATATCCCATTTATGTGATCGGAGCCGTTAAGAGTCCTAGGCCGATCTATTCTCGAGATAAGATGACCGTCAGCCGGATCGTTGCAATCGCGGGCGGGCTGGCGAAAGATGCCGATGGCAGCAGGGTTGTAATTTACCGTCGGGCCGGAACGGTTGTTCGTTCGATCGGGACGGATTTGGGAAAGATAAAACGTGGTGAATCGGAAGATGAAATTCTACAGCCTTTTGATATAATAGAGATCGCCTTTAAAGGGCGGGGAATTAGAAAGTATCCCCCTGTTGTTGTAAACAACAATAATCGGGAAAAAAAGAGCCCGGATTTTCCACTGCGGATAGTAGATTAGGAAAAACTTAATGCCGGGCTTTATAAAGAAATTAAAGCTCAAAATAGCTTAGAATGTGGCTGGTGCAAGTGATTATTCAGGGTCTCTTTGAACCAACGGTAGGAAATAATGTCAACAAAAAAGAAAATGGGCCGGCGGACGCTGGCATTGCTTTGGATGGTAGTAGTCGGTGTATTAATCGGCGTTTTGATCGCATATGAACAGATCTCGATTTTGTATGTTCTTGCGACCCTATCGCTGGTTGTGCTTTTGCTGATTGTCGGATTTGCGGACCTAGAGGCCGTCGGACGGACGGACGGCAATAATACGGACTCTGCAATATAGTTTTACTGATGAAAAAATTTCGGATAATATTTGCTGCCTTTTTCCTGGTTACATTTGTGGCCTCGAATGCTTTTGGCAGCTTTATTTCCGCTGCTCCAGGCAGGGTAGAACCTTCACGGCTTCGCTGGAAGGATAACAGCATATCGATTGCTATATCGTCTTCGCTGGTTGAATCAAGTACTAATATCAAAGCGGGAAGTGATGTTACAGGTGCAATCCTTAAAAGTATTCAGGCATGGCAAAAGGTTGCGGCTGTAGAAATATTGATCCAGTCATCCGATGAGCAAAGCGTCAGTCCGTCAGAAGTCGGTGATGGCGTAAGCCTTATTACGATCGCTCAAACGCCCGAGAATGTCGTTCTTTTTTCAAAAGATCCGCAGGCCGAATCGGCCAAAACCAGAGTATTTTATAACCGCAAAGGCTTCATTACAGAAGCTGATATAGTATTGAGCCCTTTCCTACAGTTTTCGACAGATGGAAGTTTTGGAACGTTCGATCTTGAGGCGACATTAACCCATGAAATCGGGCATTTGTTAGGCTTGCGCCACTCCGGAGTTCTCGGATCGACCATGTCAAATAGTATTTTGATGAACGGAGAACTGGGGATCGCAGGCCTTACTACTCGACAGCTGACCAGCAGCGACATTGCCTCCATTCGAGATTTATACGGAGTGCCGGACGAAAGCCAAATCTGCTGTGCGGCGTTAACCGGAAAACTTACCAATCTTTCCCCGCGACCCTTTAAGAATCTTCGGATTTGGGCCGAAGATGCCCGCACTGGACAAGTAGCCGCCCAGACCTCGGCAGGGGCCGATGGCAGTTTCAAAATCGGCGGTCTCGAAGCGGGGCGGTATTCTGTATTTTGGCAGCGAGACGATGACGCATTTCCATCTTCGGTCGGAAATATCGGCGCGGTCAACTTAGCGAAAGACGAAGTTCGTGTCCTGAATAAATCAATCTCTGTCGGGCGTTCGGATATGGTGCTCAGCTATGTTGGCATCAATGGCCAACTCTCGGATTCTGCGGTAACGGTCGAGCCGGGGCGAGAGTACTCATTTAATTTGGGCGGCAGGAATTTGGATGCTAAGAAACTTGCAATCGAATTCAATTCACCTTTTTTTTCAGTCTCGAGGGAAACTTTGACCCGGCGAGACTTTGGCCAGGACGTCTCCGTCGTAAATTTTGTTTTGACCGTACATGCCGATGTTCCGCGAGGTATCTATAGTATTTTTGCAACCGGTGCAGACGGAACCATGGGTTCGCTGATCGGGGCACTGAATGTGCAGTAGGCGCTAATACTTAGCCGCAAACGATATTTTTTTAAAAAAATCTTAAAGAGTGGTTGCTTTTTTCCCGGACGTGTGGATAATTAGGGTTGTTCACCTCCCGGTGAACTTCGGTCACTTAGGTGGCCATGGGGCGACGGAGTGGGAGACGTCGCCCCTTAATTTTTTTAAGACCGTTTTGTTTGGCTTCCCAGGTCAATGATAAATCAAGCAGGTACGCCGGTGATTTTATCCATAAGTGGCCCGGTTAATGTCATTTGTAAATCAATTTTAGCTATATGTTATTAGAGCCGCGGGTGTTTAAGACACGGCGGTCTTTTTGATTTTGCGGGTATGAAAGTTGCCGGGGAAAGCTGGTTTAAGAAATGGCTCTATCGCGATGTAGCCGAAGCCGAAGGCCTAGCCGGGCCTAAAAGGCAACAGCAGCATCAGCATCCCTGGTGGAAGGTAATGTGTCTCACGGGCGTTGATTATTTTTCAACGCTGGGCTATCAGCCGGGAATTGCGTTCCTCGCCGCCGGAGCCCTCTCGCCCTTTGCCACATTTGTTCTCGTACTGCTGACATTGTTCGGTGCTCTGCCGATGTATCGACGGGTTGCCGAAGAGAGTCCACACGGTGACGGTTCGATCTCGATGCTTGAAAGGCTCCTTTCCCGTTGGAAAGGGAAGATGCTTGTCCTCGTTCTTCTCGGTTTTGTAGCTACTAGTTTTATCATAACAATTACGCTTTCCGCTGCGGATGCGACCGCCCATATTATCGAGAACCCGTTCGTCCGGGTTTCTCTGCCGATTCTCGACCATCCCATAATCGTTACCCTTGTGCTTATCACCTTTCTCGGTGCGGTTTTTCTTAAAGGCTTTAACGAGGCTATTGGCATTGCTGTCGCTATTGTGGTCGTTTACCTGACGCTTAACATCATTGTCATTGGTTTTGGGCTTTACTATATCTTTTTTCTTCACATTGAGATCTTTGCAAATTGGCAGGCGATGCTGTTTTTACATCCGGATGTAAACGGCAGTTTGATGTGGCTAGTTTTGGTGTCGTTCCTGCTTTTTCCAAAGCTTGCTCTTGGCCTTTCGGGTTTTGAAACCGGCGTCGTGGTAATGCCGCTTATCAAAGGCGATGATCACCTGTCGGATGGCGAAGCGGAGTCTATGTTGATCGATTCAGCGACAGACAACGACACCGTTGAACGGGATAAAAAGCTTCTTGAAGGCAGAATTCGAAATGCTAAAAAGCTCCTCACGAGCGCGGCATTGATCATGTGCGTGCTGCTCACCGGCAGCAGCATCATCACCACGATGCTCATCCCAGCCGAGAAATTCCAGGTCGGTGGTGAAGCAAGCGGCCGAGCGATCTCGTATATCGCTCACCTTTATTTTGGTGATGTTTTTGGGACGGTCTACGACGTATCGACAATTCTTATTCTATGGTTCGCCGGGGCGTCTGCCATGGCGGGACTGCTGAATATAGTGCCGCGATATTTGCCCAGATACGGAATGGCTCCCGATTGGGCTCGGGCAGTCAGGCCGCTGGTGCTGGTTTTTACAGTGATTTGTTTTGTTGTGACGATTCTATTTGCGGCCGATGTTACGGCCCAGGGCGGAGCGTACGCGACCGGCGTGCTCGCATTGATGGCGTCGGCGGCGACTGCGGTCACGATCTCTTCCTGGCGGAAGGGTGAAAGCAAACGTTTTTTGTTTCTAATAATTACAATTATTTTTGCATATACGATCGTCATCAATATTATTGAACAGCCGGATGGCATCAAGATCGCGGGTGCTTTTATAGTTGCGATTATTTCTGCGTCGTTTATTTCACGCGTTATGCGTTCGACCGAGATCCGGATCGATAAAATCGAATTGGATCCGGCGGCCAAGGCTTTCCTCGACGAGATTGATGCCGAAGGTGAGATACGGATCGTCACAAATCGTCGCGAAGCGGGCGACATGACTGAATACCGATTCAAAGAACATGAGAAACGCGTCGACAACCATATACCGTCGTCCGATCCAGTGCTTTTTTATGAGATCGACACAGGGGACGCGTCGGAATTTAAGGGCCGGCTTCTAATTCGAGGTGTCGATGTCGACGGGTACCGGATTCTTCGAACCCAGGCCCCGGCGGTTCCAAATGCAATCGCTGCTTTTTTGCTTTATTTGCGCGATAGGACCGGAAAAATTCCGCATGTTTACTTCGGGTGGAGCGAGGGAAATCCGATCATGTATCTGGCCCGGTATATTTTATTTGGCGAAGGAGACACAGCACCGGTGACGCGCGAGATACTGCGACAGGCAGAGGAAGACCCGGAATTACGGCCCAATGTTCATGTCGGGGGTTAAGTTCGATCGTCAGTTGCCGTGGCGACCCGCCCGTTTGTGCTCGTAAAACATGACCGGCAGTAAACAGGTCGGCCCTGACATGGGTAGAACGGCACGGTAGTTGAGGTTCCGCAGCTCGCGCACTGGGCCTTTACTTCAATGCGGTGACGTTTGCCGGTGGTTTTTGAAAGTTCGATAGCTTCGAGACGCCGATTTTTTGCTTTCTTACATTCTTTGCAGCGTTTCGGCGGATTTTGAAGTTGTTTGTCACGGAAAAAGGTCTGCTCACCGGCTGTCCAGATAAAATCCTGAGCACAATCGATGCATTTGATGGAGACATCACTGAACTCACTCTCAACCGCGACCGTTAAGTTTGAGACTGCTTGTAAATCTTCTAGATTACTTACTGACATAACCAAACGCTCTGTTCACTGGACGCTCAATCCGATTGCGGGAGATTAACTATTGAATTAAATGATTGAGGATGACTTGAGAATCATTTGAGTCAAGAATATCTCCTGACATTACAACTATCGGTTTTTTGTGTCAAGCTTATGGGGTCGGACCTCCGGATCCACAATTTTTGTTATGAATATCCTCGTCATCGGTTCCGGTGGACGCGAGCATGCGATCTGCCGCAGTTTTTCCAAAAGTAAATGGCTCACCCGCCTATTCTGCGCAAATGGGAACGCAGGCATCGCCAAGATCGCGGAGTGCGTGCCGATTAAACCGGACGATGTGGCCGGATTGATTGAGTTCGCGGCGTCGAATGAGATCGACCTGACATTTGTAGGCGGGGAAATCTCGTTGGCACTCGGAATTGTAAATGAATTTACCAATCGAGGGCTGAAAATTATAGGCCCGAGTAGAGAGGCGGCCCGGCTCGAGGCGAGCAAATCGTTTGCTAAGGATTTTATGGAGCGCCATCGAGTGCCGACCGCTGAATTTGTCACGGCCGAATCAACCGAGATCGCGAGGGCGGCTCTTGAAAGTGGCAAATTTGGCGATTCCGAGACGCCAGTGGTCGTAAAAGCCGATGGTCTGGCTGCGGGAAAAGGCGTGGTTGTGGCCATGGATCGAGCCGCTGCTATCGAGGCGATAGACGAAATGGCGCAGCTTGTTGGCGAAGCGGCGGCAAATAAGATCGTGCTTGAGGAATGCTTGATAGGAAAAGAAGTTTCGCTGCTGATGTTCGCTGACGGCAGAGAATTTGCCTTGATGCCTCCGACCCGCGATCACAAGCGCATCGGCGAGGGGGATACTGGTCCGAATACGGGCGGTATGGGCACGTTCACCGACGGCTCGCTGCTTAGTGCCGATGAATTGCAGACAATTGTTGACACGATCATCCGTCCGACTCTGGATGGATGTATAAACGACGGGTTTCCATTTCGTGGGATATTGTTTTTGGGCTTGATGATGACAAATGGAGGCCCCAAGCTGCTCGAGTACAACGTTCGATTTGGCGATCCTGAAACCCAGGCGATCTTGGTTCGTCTTGAAACCGATCTGGTAGAAATTTGCGAATCAATGCTTGGCGAACCGGTCGGAATAGTGTCCGCACAGGATGTCCCGACATTGTCTCAGCTTGATATTAAATGGAAAGACGGTAGTTCTGCCTGTATAGTGCTCGCGTCCGATGGTTATCCCGCCACGCCCCGCTTAGGAGATATTATCGATGGAATTGAAGAAGCCGAAAAGGTAGTTGATATCGAGATATTTCACGCCGGAACGACGCGTTTAATCCCGGACGCTGCCGTAAAGCGTGATGTGACGGAGGCAGATTTACCATTTGTAACATCCGGAGGACGGGTCTTGGGGGTAACCGCAACTGGTCACACCCTCGGACAAGCGTTGGCACTGGCGTACAAAGCTGTTGACAAGATCAAATTTTCGGGTCTGCAATTTAGACGGGATATTGGAAAATAAATAATCCGGATATCAATTTAGACAAATGGATCGGTAGATTTGAATATACTGGCCTCGACACAACAAAATTTGTTATCCTCATAAAGGGGCAGCGATTTCGAAATAAAGTTTCGCATCTTATATCCCGCCAATACCTTCCCGCGTTCGTAAATTCTCAATCTTCACTGTCAGAATCCTCGGTTCCAATTGGTAACATCTGGGATTTTATTCCGCCGATAGTAGTCGTTTTAAATATGGTCAAATATCACCCGGGTGACGACATTCTGTTCGCATATCGAGAAAAGGTATGGACGGTTTTTGGCGCAATCTGCATAGCTTTATTCCTGCCTTCTTCAATTTTTATTTATGTACAGGGCTACAGAACCCTTGCTGTTGCGGTATTTTGTATGCTGTTTGTATTGGCGGTAAACAGTTATTCAACAATTAGAAATAAGGCTCCCCGGGTGTCCATGGCGGTTTTCATTTTCTCTTTGATGCTAGTTACCGGGATGTCTCTTTTCCAAAGAGAACTATACGGGGCATTTTGGCCTTTTCCTGCGGTACTGCTAATAAGCCTCTTAACTTTCGGTCGAATCGGAACATATTTTACGATCATCTATTTTATTTACATTGCTTTGATACTTTTCTATGTATTTGAAATCCAGATTGCAGCACGTGCAGTTTTAGGGTTAGTTTTGACCATACTATTTATAAACATTTTTCTAACAATCATCGGCAAATTACAGGTCAAACTATTAGAACAGTCTAATATCGACCCTTTGACGGGAGTTTTAAATCGTCGACAATTAAATACCATTTTACAGGAAGCCATCGAACGAAAACGGCGTTCCAATACACCCGCCTCGCTCTTGATTTTTGATATCGATCGATTCAAAAGTGTAAATGATACCTATGGTCATTCGGTGGGCGATAGGGTACTTACCGAACTTGCGTCGATTATCAAGGGGCGGGCGCGGCTTTTGGATCAGGTTTTCCGGCTGGGCGGTGAAGAATTTATGCTATTTCTTCCCGACACCGACATCAACGGGGCGGCCAATCTGGCCGAAGAACTGCGGATGCTCGTTTCGGAAAGCAAGTTTATAGAAGATAGAGTGATAACGATTAGTATTGGCATAGGCGAACTCGAGCATGAGGAAACTATCGACACGTGGATTAAACGAAGTGACGACGCACTCTACATGGCAAAGGATCACGGTCGCAACCAGATTGTCGAGGCCCTTCTCGAAGAGGTATATGTCTAGTTCTCATCCGATCGTCGATTGTATTCGGGCAGCTATGACCGGTCTGGCGGTAGATGTTTAAAGGGAAATGAGCTAGAAGAATTGAAATTGTCGGCGGAACCATCGCATACCGATTGTAGAAACGATTCTCACTCCTTCCTTTTAATTAATATAAACTGATGGAATCTGAATATCCATCGAAATTACGCCTCATTTCATCGATCGAGTCTCCGCCGAATTTCTCACGCATTGAGTTTGCCAGGACTATTGCCAGCATCGCTTCACCAATGACCCCCGCTGCCGGGACGGCGGTGATGTCGGAGCGTTCGAACGCGGCGAGGTCTTCCGCCTTGGTGTTTATATCGACGGAATGGAGCGGTTTTCGCAAGGTTGCGATCGGTTTTTTGTAACCGCGAACCCGGAGCTCTTCGCCATTGGTGATCCCGCCCTCAAGACCGCCGGCTCTATTTGTTGTTCGAACAAATTTAGACTTGAGACTTGAGACTTGAGACTTGAGATCGGAGTCGGAATTGCTATCCCCCGTCTCTTGTTTCTGGTCCTCTGTTCCATAGAAAATTTCATCATGCACTTCGGAGCCGTGCTTTCCTGCGTTCGCGACACCGGTTCCGATCTCGACGGCTTTGATCGCGTGAATCGACATGATCGCCTGAGCGATCCGGCCGTCAAGTTTTTCATTCCAAGAGGTGTGTGAACCGAGGCCGATCGGCAGGCCTTTTGCGACTACTTCGAAAATACCGCCCAATGTGTCACCGTCGATTTTGGCTTGGTCGATAAGCTTGATCATTTCTTTTTGGGAGTGTTTATCGGCACAATTCAGAGGAGATTTTTTCGGAATTGAGGCGATTTCTTCCCATGTCCGCCAAAGCGGAACGACCTGAACATGTCCGAGTTTGATGACGTGGCTCTTTATTTCTACTCCGAAAGCCCCGAGCAGTTGTTTTGCGATCGCTCCGCAGGCGACGCGGGCGGCCGTTTCACGGGCTGATGCTCGTTCGAGAATGTCCCGCAGGTCGCGGGTTTGATACTTTTGGCCACCGGCGAGATCTGCATGGCCCGGACGTGGACGAGTTACGATCCTAGGGTTTTTGGGCTGTTTCTTGAGTTCCTCGGACGACATTATTTCCTCCCAATGGACAAAATCGTCGTTTTTGATCATCAACGCGATGGGGGATCCGAGAGCTTTGCCATGCCGTACGCCTGCGATAAATTCGACCGTATCGGTCTCGATCTTCATTCGTCCGCCGCGGCCGTAACCTTGCTGTCGACGCCAAAGCTCGTGATTGATCGCTTCGATATCGATTGTTAGACCCGAAGGGACGCCTTCGACAATTGCTATAAGAGCCTTACCATGCGACTCGCCTGATGTAGTGAATTTGAAGAACATAAGATTAAGGTGCGGCGACGGTCGGTTCGCCGCGACGGGCCTTTTTTCGAAAAACAATCAAACCGATACTTGCGATGATCAAAAAGCCGCCGAGACCTGTTTGAGGCGGCAGCGTTTCGCCGAGGACGACGGCGCCGATAATTACTGCGATAAGAGGTGTTACAAGCGAGATCATCATCGCTTTTGTCGATTCGATTTTACCCAAAAGCCAATAATAAAGCCAAAAAGCCGTTATGGTCCCGGCGACCGATAAATACAATACGCAGCCGACCGCTCGCCACGTCCAGTTAAACTCAAGCGGGTTACCCTCTGTAACCAGACTATAAATTATAATCGCCGGCAGGCCGCAGATCATTTGGCAAAATAGAAGCGCTGCCGGATGAAATGCCCCGCCTTTTGCTTTAACCAGTATCGACGCCTGAGCGGCAGCGTATGCGCCAATGACGATTCCGACACTTCCATAAAATGCCATCAGGCTTTGAACCTTTAATTGATCGAGAAAAATCACACCGACGCCGATGATGCCAATTGCAACGGCGGTGATCTTTAGTTTTGTGACTCGTTCATTCGGCAAAAATATCCATGCCAGAACCAGTCCAAAGACCATGATCATTGCCTGCAGAACAGCCGCGAGTCCCGATGTTATATAGACTTCGCTCCAAAAAACGAGGCTGTAATTGATCGAGAATTGCAGTACGCCCGTAAGAGCGATCAATCGCCATTCTTTTGCGGTCCGGGGGAGCGGAATTCTTTGTATTCTGATGACAAAGAAAAGAATAAATACCGACAATAGAAATCTCGCCACCGCGAATCCAATCGGCGGGAGGTCTTCGAGCCCGATCTTGATAAATATCCAGGTCGTGCCCCAAATCAGGCAAAGTACCAGCCAAATAAGTATCGGTTTCATCAATCTCGTTCGTAAAAACTGACCGACGTTTCGCCCTGTTTTATTATTCGCCAGCGTCTAAGCGAACCGACCTCGTCAGGGACATGTTTTTTGGAATGGTGTTCGACCAGCAATATACCTTTATCGTTAAGCAAAGTTTTGTTGTAGCCAAATTCGTGCAGAACCAGCGAATAATCCGAATCGTACGGCGGGTCAAAATATGCGACGTCCCATCCAACCGGGTGCTCGCGACCCGTAAAATTGTCGGCGTCGAGACCGACAATGTCGGTGATCGATTCATCAACTGCGAGTTTATCGAGGTTTTCCTCGATCAAAGCACACGCCTTTTTTGATTTGTCGACGAAAGTGACAAATCCAGATCCGCGTGACAGAGCTTCGATACCCATCGCACCGGTTCCGGAACATAGATCCAAAAAACGCATCTCGCCATCTATTCTCGGACTGAGAATGTTAAATAATGTCTCTCTAAGGCGGTCAGATGTCGGTCGCGGTTTGTTGTCCGGCGGGCTTTTGAGAACGCGGCCGCCGTAAAGTCCTGAGATAACTCGCATCGATTCTAGTGTATGTGAATTGTTGGGCTATCGGCAAAGTCGCGGGCCGGAGTGTGGAGATATTTTCCGTTTTAACGGTGGGCAGCGCACCAAATTTAACCAACACTGCCCAGATCTGCGGATTTGCCGGAACGGACCTTTTTAACCATCGCGGACGTTTCGGGCGAAAGTCGTCGTTTCGTGAGATAGTCTTCTGCTTCTTTTCGAGCATTTATCAGAATGTCGAGATCGCGGGCGATATTACCGAGGCGGAAATTGTGAATACCGGATTGGCGAGTACCAAGAATTTCGCCTTGCCCGCGAATCTCGAGGTCCTTCTCGGCGATCTTAAAACCATCCGAAGTGTCTTCCATGATCCCAAGCCTTTCCTTGGCGACGGCAGTTTTTTTGTGATCGGTTAGCAGAACGCAATAGCTCTGATCGGCACCGCGACCGACGCGGCCGCGAAGCTGATGTAGCTGCGAAAGCCCAAACCGTTCGGCATGCTCGATGACCATCAGCGAAGCGTTCGGAACGTCGACGCCGACCTCGATGACGGTGGTTGAAACCAGAATATCCAACCTGCCTGCGACGAATTCCTGCATGATCGATTCTTTGTCAGCAGTCTTAATTTTGCCATGGAGCAGCCCGACCGTATATTGCGGAAAGATCCGCAACCGCAGATCTTCGTACATGGTTGCGGCTGCCTTTAGATCCATCTTGGCCGATTCTTCGATGAGCGGATAGACGACATAGACCTGCCGCCCGAGTTTGACCTCGCGATCAATGCCTTTGTAAACGCCGTGACGTTTATCTTCGCCGATCACAACGGTTTTTACCGGCGTTCGACCCGGCGGAAGCTCATCAATGACAGAAACGTCGAGATCGCCATAGACGGTCATGGCCAGCGAACGCGGGATCGGTGTCGCGGTCATCACCAGAATATCCGGATTAAATCCTAATGATCGAATCTGGGCACGCTGCAGAACGCCAAATCGATGTTGTTCGTCTATAACGGCAAGGCCAAGTTTCGAAAATATCACGGCGTCCTGAATGATAGCGTGAGTCCCAATGATGAGATCGATTTCGCCAGCGGCAAGAGCGTCATAAATTTTGCGTTTTGCGGCGGCTCGCGTACTGCCGACCAACATCTCAACACGATAGCCGGAATCAGCAAATATTTTGCCTGCATTCCGGAAATGTTGCTCGGCGAGAATTTCAGTCGGTGCCATCATCGCTGCCTGATAACCGTTTTCCATCGCGGCAAAAATCGCGAGAAACGCGACGATCGTTTTGCCGCTGCCGACGTCGCCCTGAATGAGCCGATTCATAGGTGCATCGGATTTGAGATCGTTAAAAATCTCGCCGATTACTTTTTTCTGAGCCGAGGTTAGATCAAACGGCAATATCTCACGCAATCTTTGTTTGGTCGTCTCTGAGATCTCGATAACAGTGCCCTTTGGCTCCTTTTGTCGTTCGCCTCTGAGTAGCTGCATTGAGAATGAAAGCCAAAAGAATTCGTCAAAGATCAGGCGTTTATGAGCGACACTTCGAAATCTTTCATAATCGGCAATAGAGCATTCATCCGGTGGAAAATGAATCTCGGCCAACGCCCGCGACTGTTTAACGAGGTTTTGGCGGGCTAGCAGGTCCTCCGGCAGATTATCCGCGACCGAGTCAGGATCAAGATTTTGCAAAACACTATGAATGATCTCGCGCAGCCGCTTGGTTTGAAATGGGCCAAGTTTGCGATAGACAGGGACCCGACGCCCCGTGTGGATCATGACGAATTCTGGACGGGAATTGTCCTCGATCAAGTCTTTATCGGAGGCGGTCTCCGAATCCGGAGTTTGGACTTTGATTTCAGGTTCTAATCCCGACTTTTCGAAACCTAAACTATCCTGCGGCAAAATCTCAAGCTCTTCGGGTTTATTTACCATCAATGCGAAGGTATTACGCCGTTCGTCCCGCTCCCATTTGCCGTATGCCACGAAACGAGTGTTCTGCGAGAAACGATCCTGATAATAACTGACAACGCGTTCGGCAGATTTTCCCGAAACGAACCACTTGACAACGATCGGGCGGTGCTTCCGCGCGACATCAGCGCCGCTGATTTCGAACAAAAACAACGGCGGCTGTTTTGGCCCACGATTTTTACCGACGCGGAATCCGCCGGACACTTTGACGACGATTTCGACCGCCGCCTCCATTCCGTCCTCGATCAAGTCAATGGAAAGGAGATTCGAGCGATCTTCGTAACGGGCAGGGAAGTAATTGAGCAGATCTTCGACGGTTACCTGTTCCGGATTTGTTTTGTTCGCGAGGCCTGTCAGGGCAACGGCAAGTTTACTTCGAAATGCGGCCGAGAGAGTGATTAGATGAGACGGCACATCAACAAGTCTTGTTTGAATTGAGATACGGTCGGTAGCTTCCATGGGTAAACATTATCTTCGCGTCAACCGATAAATTGCCGTCCCGGTTAAAACAGAATCAAGCGGCATCGTGAGGAACTTTTTATCTAGTTTTGAGAGATCCATCGCCGCTTTATCAAAATTATCTGTAAATAATATTTCTACGTCGAGTCCGGCTCGTTCGAATGCCTCAAGAAATTCGTGGTGGCGCTTTCTATTCGGAACTCCTCGATTAAAACCTGTTAGGTGCCAGATCCAGTCGGGAAACCGCAGGAAAACGCCGGGATCGCGATATTTAAACCAAACATCATGTGGCCCGAAATCGACGCGATGCAGCCCAACGCCGCCATCGTTCAACATTCGATTGTGTATCTCTGCGAAAGCGTCGATGTCTGAAACGTGTTCACCAACCTGAAACGAGCAGACAACGTCATATCTCCGATCACCTTGGGCAGTCTCGATTGGTTCACCGATAAGCTCCAGTTTATCAGAGCTATTTTCCGGGAAACCGTCGGAAGCGATTTCTTTGTTCCAGAACACTGACGGATAAAAACGGTTCCAGTTTTTCTCAATCTCTAGATACCAGCGTTTTGCAGTCTCACCAGAATAATCGCCCGGAAAACGATCAATCACGCAATATCTGCTTGCTCCGGCAGCAAGAATACTTAGACCGGATGTCAGGTAATCGCCGGCACCGATCTCGCAAATGGATTTGCCGCGCAATTCACCGACAAATTTGAGTAGCAAATTGAGACTATTAAAAGCGTTGTCTTTTAGAAATGTGTCAATTTCGGAATTTTCAATCGCCGTTCGCGGACGTTTCAACCTCCACTTTCGAACCTTGGCCGATCCCATGAGCAGATTCTTGGCTATCTGGGACGCGAGGTCGCGTGCGATATTGAAATTTCCAGACCGGTTGCGTTCCATTAGTTTGATTGTCACAGGCGAGAATTGTAACAAAAAAAGAAAGCAGGCCGATCAAATGGCCTGCTTTCTGTTAATAAAGTGAACTAAAAGTTAGATTCTGGTTTTGAGCGAAACGAGCTACGCCAGATTATTGACGTGTTTGGTCAAACGCGATTTATAACGGGCAGCGGTATTTCGGTGAAGGACACCTTTATTCACCGCTTTATCAATCAACGAAACTGTTGGGAACAGCAATTCAGTGCTAACCGATTTATCCTGGCCGGCGACGGCCGTCCGAAGTTTCTTGATCGAAGTGCGCAATTTGCTGCGGTTGCTGCGATTAATCTCTTTGCGTTTGGCGTTCTGCCTGACGCGTTTCTCTGCCGATTTATGATTAGCCATACAATTTAAATAAATGTCTGTTAAGACAAACTCCAAATTTTATAGGCCAAGGGCAGGTTTGTCAAACGGCCAGCGTTATCGATACTAATTCTCAAACTTTGAAGCGACCGTATGCATCATGTCGACTAAAAATGTAACGATCGGAGGGTAAAAAATAAATTCGGGACCGAGAGATTCAGAAAACATCGCAGGCATTGCAACAGCGGAAAAATTCATCTGCGTTCCGATCAACAACCCGACCCCCAGGCAAAGTAAAATCGAGCCGATCAATAATCCGGCCGCGGCCAGCCGCGAATAAGGCCGGTGTTTACGTTCGTTATTATCCAGGATCGAATCGTGAATGTCGTCGTCAGGCTGCGTGTAACGGTTAAATCCATCCCGCACCCGACCGATGATATGAATTATACCGACAACAAATAGCGAAATAATTATTATCCGTCCGAGAATCTCAGAATTATTAAAAATGCTGGGTTTTAATGCGGTTGACAGGACGGACGATACGAGAAGAGCGACCAGCGGGTACACAACCTTTTGAAAGGCCATCGCTTCCTCGCGTTCCTCGGCGATCATCCGGTCGATAATGTCGTTATAACGCTTTTCATAGACCATCCGCCGCCAACGTTTGGCATGCGGATTTGCTGAAGAAAAAAAGGAATCGCCGTTTCCGTTACCGGCATATTGTGCATCGACCAATCGGCGATCGTACTTAACGCGTTCCTTGGTGTTGCCAAGCACCTCATAAGCCTCAGCAATTGCGGCAAATTTCATGGCCGTGGCCTCTGAACCATTGTTTCGATCTGGATGAAGTTTGCGCGCCAGACGGCGATACGCCGATTTTATCTCGGCCCCGGTGGCCTTGTGTGACACTTTCAGAATGTCGTAATAATTCGCCATCTAAGAGGAGGTGTCTGGAGGAAAGTAACGAGCCTGGAATCGATCTTCGGAGGCTCTCAGACAACCAGATTATAGCATACGAAATACCTATCAATGCCTTAATCCATGTCGTCGATCTGGAGACTAATAGGAAATGCTCCGGCGATTTTTACTGCATCAACCACCCGGGCGACATTCCCGTACCCGATTGAGCGCGGAGCTTTAATAAAAACTGTTCGCTCGATGTTATCTTTCATCGGACGATCCGGCGCATCGGCAAACGACTGAGAAATTGTCCCATTGGC
>JBGTCS010000194.1:0-4674 GCA_041748715.1 Pyrinomonadaceae bacterium
AAACGGATTCTTCATTTAAAGTCTCTCCTGGTTTAGCTTTTTTAATTTCATACTGCCCCCGCGAGGCGTGGACGTAAATCTTACAGGGAAAGGATTTGAACTTTCGCTAATTTACAGCGCAATCGTTTAACAAGCAAGTGAGCTGGGTCCGACGGCCGTATAACGGCGGCCAATGAAGTGCCGCCGTCTTATTTTGTAGTTATGCCGCTTTTTTACCTTTTGTAATGCCCGCTTTGAGCAGGAACACGAATGGGATCACCAAGATGATCATGGTCAGCATAGTGTAAAACGTGTCGACAAAGGCGAGCATACCGGCCTGACGCTGGACTTCGGACCAGATCATTTGACGGGCGGTGCCCCCGGCATCGAAAGCGGACATCCCGCTCTCCTGCAAATATTGGATCGTGCGGCTCAGCCAACTCACATAGTTCGGATTGTAGTCTGATGCCTGTTCGCTCAGAACGCCGATGTGATAATTAGTCCTCGAGCTCAGATTCATGGTCAATAGAGCTATCCCGAGGCTGCCGCCGAGACTTGCCGCGGTAGTGATCAGCGACGAAGCGTTGTCGGTCTTGCCTTTTGGCACGCCGCTAAATGCCGCGAGGGTTACGGGCGCGAACAGAAAAGCACCTCCAAAGGTAAGCAATCCGCGAATGTAGGCCATATCCCAGTAGCCGGCATTGAGGTTTAGGGATGTCAGATTCCACACGGCAAACGCCGAAAATGACAGCCCAAAAATCGCCAAATATCGAGCATCGATCCGTTTTAAAAGCAGTCCCGCAATCGGGATCATAGTCAGCGAGACGAGTCCGCCGACAGTGTTGATCATGCCCGAATCCTGCGCGGAAAATTTGAGCATTTTTTGTGCGAACAGCGGGATCAAGATCGAGTTTCCGTAGATCATCACGGCGATGATAAAAACCAATAGTGTTCCGCCGCCAACATACCGGTTGGCCAAAAGCCGTATATCGACAGCCGGATTCTCGTGATTCAATTCCCAGAGAACCCCGATCACCAGCGCGACGACTGCAATTATCGTGAAGGCGACGATAAAGTCCGATTCGAACCAATCCTTGCGGTTGCCCTTGTCCAATACGAGGGTCAACGCGCCAATACCCGACGTGATCAGCAATATTCCGATCCAGTCGATCCGCTTGCCGGATGCTCGCTGTCGTTTGCGTTCCTCGACGGACGATAGAGGTTCTTTAATTAGCGTCGAAACAAGAAATATCGAGAGCAGTCCAATCGGAACATTAATAAAAAATATCCATTGCCATCCCCAATTATCGGTGATCCAACCGCCGAGTGCCGGTGCAAAAATCGGGGCCGTAACCAACGTCGCGCCGTACATCGAGAAGGCCATTCCGCGTTGTTCGGCCGGCACCGAGTCGGCGATATATGCCTGTTCGATGGCGACCAGATTGCCGCCGCCTAATCCCTGAATGACGCGGAAAAATACCAGCATCTCAAGACTATTCGAAAAGCCGCAAAGCACCGAGGCCGATATAAAAATGACAACACAATAAAGATAAAGGCGTTTACGCCCAAAAAAAGCGGTCAGCCACCCGGTTAACGGAACTATGACCGCGTTAGCCATTAAATACGAACCTGTGACGAGACTCGCCTCTTCGGGTGAGACCGCGAGACTGCCCGCGATCGACGGCAGCGCAACATTGGCGATACCCGCATCGAGTATCTCCATAAAGCTGGCTATCGTCAGCACCGCGACCAATAACAGCGGATGCGATCTAAATAGCGAACTTTTTTTGACGGGATTGTTGGCTTCGGCAGACATACGGGTTAGGGCATCGGTTGCGGGAGCCGAGATTTCATTCCGGTTCGTTCCTTTTCACAAAATGTCGATGCTTACAAAACCCTGACCTTGGGTTGAACGCTCATACCCGGCACGAGCAGGTGAACATTTTCGGGCTTTTCGGTAAAGATTATTTTGACCGGGACACGCTGAACTACTTTGAGAAAATTACCGCTTGCATTCTGCGACGGCAAAACGCTGAACGCCGAACCAGTTCCGGCCTGAAAACTTTCAACAGTTCCGCGAAACACTTTGCCGGGATAAGCGTCAACCTTGATCTCGACAGTTTGGCCAATGCTCATTCGCTCGATCTGAGTTTCTTTAAAATTCGCAACGATCCAGATATCCGTTTGCGAAATTGACATCAGAGCGGCTCCCGGCTGCACCAGTTGGCCTTCGCGGACATTTTTTCGGGTTACAAAACCGTCCTGCGGCGCATATATTTTTGTTGAGGCGAGTTCGAGTTCGACTGCTCGGATCGAAGCTTCGGCCTCCTCGATGCCGGCGTCCGCCACTCCGACCTCAGACTGGTCGACGGCGATCTGCTGCGGGGCCGAACCTGCTCCTTTGAGGCGTCCAATCGATTCATCGACCTCAGATTCGCTGCTTTGGATCTTAGCGACCGACTCTTTGTAGTTATTTTGCGCTGTCGCCACTTTTGCTTCTGCTTCGTCTACCTCAGAGGCGGCGGCCGTCACCTGATTTTGGGTCGTGTTCAATTCGGCCTTGGCTCGCTGTAGGGCATTTTCCGAATGGTCCAGCGTTCGGCGAGAAACGGAACCAAAGTTGAATAGGTCGAGATCGCGCGTGTATTCATTTTGCGCGAGCCGAAGACTGGATTCGGATTGGGGAATCTGGGCCTTTGCTTTGGCAAGATTCGCCTTTGCTGTTTTGACGGCTGATTCTGCCTGCCGGATCTCGGCACGGCGAGCCTCGGCGGTCAAACCGGATTGGGTTACAAAGTTTCTCGCCGTCTGCACATTCGAGCGAGCCTGCACTTGTGTCGCATTTGTCGAAACGCGTGTCAGGCTCGTCTGGGCCTCGGCTCGCGTTCGGCGGCTCTCGGCAGCTCTAAGTTGCGACTGGGCAGATTCGAGTTTCGCCCGTAGCTCGTCCGAATTGAGCTCGACCAGGAGTTCGCCTTTTTTGACGTACTGATTTTCTTTTACAAGTACTTTGTCGACATAGGCCACGATCTTTGGACTGATCTGGACGATCTCGCCTTCGATAAATGCGTCGTCGGTATACTCAAATTGACGTGCGTACAACCAGTATATCGAACCGACTATCGCCGCCACCAGTAAAACTCCGCCCGCGATATAGAGCGGCTTTTTGTTCCTTTTTGCCGGTTCGATCTCGACGATCGGTTCGGCGACAACCAAATCCGAGTCAGACACAGTTACAGCGTCTAAATTAGTTTTATGCGGGCCGCCATTGGTTGACGCCTGCGCTGTTTTATTTTCTTCGGTGTGGGCTTCGCTCATGAGTGGCAGAATCGATGATTATGTTAATTTGGGTCGCTTTAGTTTGCGACTGTTATTTTAGCACACTAAAACTAAGTTAAAGGTTTTGCAATGACAACGAGCTGCAGCATGAAGTGCCGAAAACCTGTAGTCCGTTCGATTTTCGGGACTTTGCGCACTTTGCACCGTACGGGATATCATCTTTTTTCCCCGCAAAGACGGTAGGTTCGCTAAGGAACGTCACGTTTTCAATTATGAACATCATTAAATTAGGACCGCACCCAGCGGCGTGGATAATTTTAATTTGCTAACATAAATTATATCTCTGCGGTAAATATGAGCAAAATCCATGAATCGCGTCTCGAAAGCGGACTCACAATTCTTACCGATCCAATGCCAGGCGTCCGATCCGCAACGATCGGATTTTTCTTTCGCGTCGGTTCGCGTCATGAACCTACAGAATTAAACGGCATCTCGCATTTTATTGAGCATACGGTATTTAAGGGCACATCAAAACGGACGGCTCTCGACATCGCAATCGAACAGGATCGTCTCGGCGGGAGTTTTGACGCGTTCACCTCACACGAGGAAACAGGCTTCGCGATAAAGGTTATCGACGATCAAATGCAAAAGGCGTTTGAACTGATCGCGGATATGCTCACAGCTCCGCGTTTTGATGAACAAGATCTAAAAAGCGAGCAACGCGTGATCATCGAAGAGATGAAAATGATCGAAGATTCGCCCGAAGAATATCTCGGCGAGATATTTAGTGAAGCATTTTTTGGCGATCACCCCTTGGGATTGAATATCGCTGGCACGCCAAAACGTGTTCGAAGCTTTGATCATAGTGTGACCCTTAAATATCACGAGGAAGTTTTTAATCCAGCTAATCTCGTCATCGCTGCTGCGGGCAATATCGATCACGAGCAGATTGTCGGCCTCGCCAAAAACCTTTTCACCTCGGCCGCGAACGGACGGCGGCCCGGCGTGACAAACCCGCCAGCGGTTAAAGCCCCGATCCTGATTAAACAGAACAAAAATCTGGAACAGGCCCATCTGATAGTTGCCGCACCGTTTGTTTCGGCAAAAGACGATCGGCGTTACGCGGCCGATCTGCTCGCGAACATTCTCGGTGGCGGAACATCAAGCCGCCTGTGGCAAAAGGTTCGCGAAGAGCGGGGACTGGCCTACAGCGTCGGAGCATCGGCGATCATGTATCAAGATTGTGGGTTGTTTTCGATTTTTGCGGGCACATCACCCGAACAGGTAGGTGAAGTTGTTGACCTGTCGATCGCCGAAATGCGGGATGTCGTCAACGATGGCGTGAGCGGCGACGAGCTCGATCTGGTAAAACAGCAAACGGTCTCGTCGATCCTGCTCAGCCTTGAAGATTCAGCC
>JBGTCS010000195.1:0-2406 GCA_041748715.1 Pyrinomonadaceae bacterium
GTAAAAGCGGCGAGGTAAGTCGGCCATTCTTTTGGCTCGATCATATTGATCATAGTCATGATTGTGACACCTCCGGTTTATTGAATTGTCGGATATTGATCAGACAAGTGCAAATAAACCCGGATTCGTCATTAGCGTAAAATCTCCGATTTCGTGCGCAAGCCCGCGCGTAAGCAAGGGCGTATTGCGCAGCTCGGAGGTCACGCCTCCCCCCAAAACCTGACTCGGATGTATCGCCCTTGCTTACGCGCGGGCCCCCCGCATTGGTCTTCAATCTCAAAAACGCCCAACGCCGAATCTGGGATAAAGGGGCATTTGGGCATGAGAGCTTTGACATAGTTGATGTTTTTCCATAAACTTTAGGTTTTCACTTTTGAGTGAGATTTAATGGGGAGCAACTATGCCGAAGAGAACATACCAACCAAACAATCGACGCCGCGCGAAAAAGCACGGTTTTCGCGCGAGAATGGCGACCAAGAACGGCCGCGCAGTCATCAAGCGCCGCCGAGCAAAAGGACGCAAGAGATTAACAGTCCATCATTATTAGGCTTTAGCTTGCCAAAGGGGGCGCGGCTGCTGAAACGCGCCGATTTCCTGAGGGTTTACAAGCACGGAAAGCGTTTCGAAGGCCGTTTTATGACGGTTTTCATTTTGCCCGCAGATCGCGACCTGCATCGCGTCGGCATCACGGCCACAAAAAAGGCCATCGGCAAGGCTCACGACCGTAATCGCGCTAAGCGGCTCCTGCGGGAAAGTTTTAGATTGAGCCGGGCCGAATTGGACGCGATCCCGGTAAAATATGACTGGGTTTTGAATGCCAGGCAAAACATTTTGTTGGGAAAACTCGAAAAGCCTTTGGCCGAGTTTCGAACAATAGCGGCTCTCATTCAAAAGGGCGAATTTCAGTTGCCACAGAGCACTCATAGAACGACGGAGAAAGGTTAGCCGGGGGCGGCTCGTTACGATTCTCTGTTAACTCTGTGTCCTCTGTGGCAAAATGTTTTCTACTGATGAAATTTTTGGTTTTGGATATTTTGGGCATTTATAAGACGTTTGTCTCGCCCTTGTTCCCACCGTCCTGCCGTTTTGAGCCGAGCTGCTCGGAATATGCGCGGGAGGCCGTTGAAAAGTACGGAGCATTGCGCGGAACCTGGATGGGTTTGACGCGTATTTTAAGATGTCAGCCGTTTTGTAGGGGCGGGCATGACCCAGTGAAATAGGAGTTCGATGCCGTAAGCGCGAGATTCTGGGCCATCAGACGGCGAATTCCGAAAGCGGCAGGGTGAACATTAGATCTAAGATGGAAAATTCGGGTACTAGTAGTAATCAATCACGTTTTTTGATAGCCGCCGTTTTATCGATGGCGATCCTTTTTGGCTGGTCGTATTTGTTCCCTCCGCCAAAGCCGGTTGACAACGCTAATACAGCCGTTAATGCAAATACTGCCGCGACTGTAGCATCGCAGCAGGGTGCGACCTCTCCTGTGGCGCAGCCCGAGGTGGTTGCTCCGGTCATTACGCCCGACACGATCCCAAACAGAACGATTACAATTAAGTCGCCTTTATATGAGGTGAAACTTGATTCAAAGGGAGCGGTGGCGACCAGTTGGGTGATAGTCAAAAACAAATCCCCAAAGGCCGAGTTTCCGATTTTTGCGGACGGATCGACGGCCGAAGATCCGAAGCCTTTGGAATTGATTTCCGAGGAAGCTCTAAAGCGGAGTCCGCGCGAGGTTCCGTTTAGACTTTTAACCGACGATGCCGCCGTGACGGCTTTAGTTAATGATCGCAACTATCAGATCTCGGTACCCGAAGACACGATAACGTTGGGCGAGGGCGAGGAAAAGAAGATAGAATTTACGCTTGCTGACGAGAGCGGCGTGACTGTCAGTAAATCTTTTCTTTTTCGTGCAGACACCTACATATCCGATCTCTCAATCGATCTCAAAAAAAGCGGCCAGAGTGTACCTAATACAAAGCTCCTGATCGGTGCCAGCATCGGTGATCATGCCATAAACAATCACACCTTCTACCACATTGAGGCCGAGGCCATGGCCGGGATCAATGGCGATATCATTCGTCATCAGGGAAATTACTCGTTTACCTACGATGCCAATAATCAATCCTCGCTGGTAGATAACGGGAGTATCGATTGGGCGGGTGTTGGTGATGCTTATTTTGCGATGGCGGCCATACCAGCAAACCGTGCACAGTCTGTTGAATACAGGGCGTCTAAATATGATGTTGAGACTCGCCCTTATTATGAGAGTATTTTTCAGTGGATCCTGCGTAATGCAAAAACCAGCGAAACACGGCATTTAGTAACGGTTTATCTTCCGATAAACACAGACGGTTCCACTACCAAGGTTTTTACAGGCTCTAAAGATTATTTCCGTCTAATTTCGCT
>JBGTCS010000196.1:0-3999 GCA_041748715.1 Pyrinomonadaceae bacterium
TCACTACTTCCTCTTAGCCATCTTCTCCGCTTTGGTTCCCGGGTGCCCCTTAAACATTCTTGTCGGTGAAAATTCGCCTAACTTGTGTCCGACCATATTTTCAGTAACAAATACCGGAATATGACGTTTGCCGTTGTGAACTCCAAATGTCAATCCGACCATATCAGGCGAGATCGTCGAACGCCGAGACCATGTCTTGATTGCCGGCGGTTTTGGCCCGCCCTCTAAAATGCGGCGGAGTGTTTTCTGAACACTTAGGTCGATAAACGGTCCTTTTTTTAATGAACGTGGCATATTAAAATTTTGAATATCAAATTTCGAATTTCGAATTTCGAATTGTCGAGTATTCTTCATTCGACATTCGTTATTCGACATTCGTCATTTATTTCCTTCTCCTGTCTTTCACGATCATATTGCTCGTGCGTTTATTTCGCCGGGTTTTGTATCCGCGTGTCGGCTGCCCCCAAGGGGTTACCGGGTTACGTCCACCGGAAGTTTTACCTTCACCACCACCGTGCGGGTGATCGACTGGGTTCATGGCGACGCCGCGAACTTTCGGACGTCTGCCCAACCAGCGCGAGCGTCCGGCCTTACCGAGCGAAACGTTCTCGTGCTCGGTGTTTCCGACCTGTCCGACGGTTGCCATACAAACGACAGGAACCTTTCGAACCTCGCCCGATGGCATCCTAAGCTGTGCATAATCGCCCTCTTTTGCGACGATCTGTGCAAAACCACCCGCAGAGCGAACCATTTGTCCGCCTTTTCCCGGGCGAAGTTCAATATTATGAACCTCAGTTCCGAGCGGGATATTCTTAATCGGTAATGCGTTTCCCGGCAGAATATCTGCATCGACGCCGCTTAAAATCATCGTTCCGACCTTTAACCCGACCGGTGCGATGATGTATCGCTTTTCGCCGTCGAGATAATTGATCAGAGCGATATGAGCCGAGCGATTCGGATCGTACTCAAGCTGGGCGACCTTGCCCGGAATACCGGCTTTGTCTCGCTTAAAGTCGATTATCCGATAATGACGCTTGTGGCCTCCGCCGCGACGACGAACAGTAATTCGACCATCGTTGTTACGACCTGAAATTCTCTTTTTTGGCTCGAGCAGTGATTTTTCGGGTACTGCGTTCGGAGTCAATTCATCGCGGGTCAAGTACGTTTGATAACGCCTTGCCGGTGATGTTGGTTTTAATCTCTTGATTCCCATTTTTTTAGTGGGCAGTTGGCGGTGGGCAGTTGGCGGTGGCTACTTCTGCCCACTGCCCACTGTCCACTATCCACTGCTATATCGCTTCCGCGTAATCTACCATCGGCTCGCCCGCTCGGAGCGTTACATAAGCCTTTTTCCAACTAGCTCGTCTACCTTCGATACGGCCGCGGCGCTTCATTTTGCCGTCGTACTGTAATGTACGGACCGAGGCGACTTTTACATTAAAGATCTCTTCCACGGCTGCCCGGATGTCGATCTTGGTCGCTTTTTTATCAACCTTGAATGTCAGAACCTGTCCGGACTTTCGTCCACTATCTTCGGCTGTCGAATCTTCTTTAAGGATGACGCTCTTTTCGGTTACCACCGGCGACTTTAGAATGTCCCAAACTACTTTCTTACTCATTTTCAGTCGCCTCCTCTTGCGTTTCTGCTACTTTGGCTACTTTAGCCGCAGGAGCCTTTTTAGCCGCAGCTTCTTTCTTTGGCGCCTTTTCAGCTTTAACGGCCTTTTCCACTTTCGCGGTTTTCTCAGTCTTTTCAGCTTTTTCCGTTTTTGGCTTGGCTTCTTTCTTAGCTGCCGGCTTTTTCTCCGGAACTTTCTCTTCCGCCATTATTTCAGCGACCTCATCAGCCTTGCTGCCCTCACGTTTCGGATCGAGCAGTGCACTGAGATCTTCGAGAGCTGCTTTCGAGATCAAAAGCTTCTCGTGATAGATAATGTCGTAGATATTCAGGCCAAAGCTGTTCGTGACCTTTGTCTTTTCGACATTTCGCGAAGAAAGGATCAGATTCAAATTATCCAGCGAATCGATGATCAGCGTCTTAGTCGGCTTTTTCTTATTTTCCGACAGACCAAGTGTTCCGATCGCTCCCAAAAACTCACTCGTCTTTGGATTTTTGATTTCAAACGCGTCGATGATTATCAGGTTTCCTTCGCGAAGCCTTTCCGACAGTGCCGAACGCAATGCACCGCGGCGCATTTTCTTTGGCATCTGGTAGGACCAGTCGCGAGGCTGAGGCCCGTGTACGTTACCGCCGCCTTTCCACAAAGGGGAGCGGATCGACGCGACACGCGCCCGGCCCGTACCCTTTTGCTTCCAGAGCTTGCGGCCCGAACCGGAAACGTTACCGCGAGTTTTAGTCGCCGATGTTCCCTGCCGGCCATTGGCCTGGTAATTCATCACAGCCGAGTGGATCAACGCTTCGTTTAATTCGACACCAAAAACGGTATCCAAAAGCGTGACCTCGCCGACCTCTTTATTCTTTAAATTGCGAACCTTTACGGTAGGCATAATTTCTCACTCCGTTCGAGTTCAAAGTTCAAAATTCAAAGTTCAAAGTTAGAAAAACCTCGAACCTGGAACTAGAAACCTGGAACTACGCTTTTTTAACTATCAACAAACCACCGTTGGGTCCCGGTACTGCACCGCGGACCATCAGAATATTGTTATCAATATCCACTTTTGCGATGGTCAAATTCTGAACCGTAACGCGGGCGTCACCCATGTGCCCCGACGAACGAGTTCCTTTAATAACACGCGAAGGATAAGCCGACTGGCCGATCGAACCCGGTGCACGAACGTTCATCGAACCGTGCGACTCGGGCCCGCGCTGAAACTTATGACGTTTGATCGTACCGGCAAAGCCGCGTCCTTTGGACTTTCCGACGACGTCGATCTTGTCTCCGTCAGCAAAAACGTCAACCTTGATCTGGTCGCCGATTGAGACATCCGGCTCGTCCGTCTGACGAATTTCCTTCAAAATACGGGTCGGAGGAAGTCCGCCGCCTGTTTTTTCGAAGTGACCGCGAAGCGGCTTCGTAACATTTTTCAAGCGAATGGGCTTATCTTCCACAAGACCAAGCTGGACGGCATTATAACCGTCACGGCCAGCCGCACTCTTTGTTTGGACAACAACGCAAGGCCCGGCTTTGATGACAGTAACCGGAGTTACCGTTCCATCCTCAGCAAATAGCTGCGTCATGCCTAATTTTCTACCAATGATTCCGCTTATCATAACTTTTAAGTTCCGAGAGCCGCTGAGTTTAGCGAGTTAGTAGAGGCATTGATGACTCACTAAACTCTGTCAACTCTGCGAACTCAGTCAACTAATTCTTACCAAATGCCTTGATCTCGACATCAACACCGGCCGGCAGATCCAATTTCATCAACGCATCGACCGTTTCTGCGGTCGGATCCAGAATGTCCATCAAACGTTTGTGCGTTCTGATCTCAAACTGCTCGCGTGATTTCTTATCAACGTGCGGCGATCTCAAAACCGTCCATTTATTTTTGATGGTCGGTAGGGGGATCGGTCCCGCGATCCGTGCTCCTGTCCTTTTTGCCGTTTCCACGATCTCGGCGGTGGATTGATCCAGGACGCGGTGATCGTAAGCTTTTAATTTGATGCGAATCTTTTCGTTTAACATATAAATTCAGTGGTCGGTGGTCAGTGATCAGTGGTCAGTTTTGGTCTTTTCTGACCACTGCACACTGTCTACTGCCCACTGTTATAAAACTACTTCTGAAACTGTACCGGCGCCTACTGTTCTTCCGCCTTCGCGGATAGCAAAACGGAGGCCTTTTTCCATGGCGATCGGGGCGATTAGCTCGATCTCCATCTGGATGTTGTCGCCCGGCATGACCATTTCGACTCCGGCCGGAAGATGTGCGACACCTGTTACGTCCGTTGTTCTGAAATAGAACTGCGGGCGGTATCCGGTAAAGAATGGTGTGTGGCGTCCACCGTCGTCTTTGGTGAGGACGTATGCCTCAGCCTTAAAC
>JBGTCS010000197.1:0-2225 GCA_041748715.1 Pyrinomonadaceae bacterium
TCATAGTGCTGATTGCGAACGCGTAACTCCAACCGGGAAATCCAAATAAAAAAGCGGCTCCCAAGCCGCTCATCAAACAATAATATATTGTAAAAGCTGTTTGCCTACAAACTATGAGAGTGCGAAAAAGAGGACGTTAGAAGAAGAACCGTCCGAGGAATAATAGGCCCAGGACAACTACCATCGCATAAATAATGACTTTTATAAGGCTCATAAATTCCGTATCCTATGGACGATCCATCCGCGCTGATCGCGATTCAAGCTACGCACTAATAGCAATGTCAAAAATATTAACACCAATCTCTGTATTTATGACGGCTCTCCTATTGATTTTACAATTCTTTACATTTGCGACCGGCCAGCAAGTGAGCGTAACGATCAGGATCAAAAGCATTCCGAGTTTTTCCGCTGATGTTCGTGGATCTTTTCCGGCCGACCGGGGAACATCGCGTCATTACATTTGGTTTCTAAACCAGTACGCCGGGATGACGGATCTCGGCAAAAGAATTTCACCGGTTTATCTTTATGACAGGCAGGGTTTTCTAGTTTCCCGCCGGAGTTTGCTCGCGGACGAGGGTTTGAATATTGGCGAATTCAGCGAGTTTGGATACTCGGTTGACCTGCGTCCACGTGAATCGCGTTTTGCGGCGGCGCACCTGTCTTGGGTGAACGCAGACGCCGGCGTCTTGATGCTCGACGACCTTTTGCCTCAAGAACTGACGAAAACGGCCACGATAAAGCTCGAACTGCCGGATGGGTGGAAGGCGACCTCGACCGACTACTTTAGTTCGATGCTGCAGACTGTTCCGTCGAATGAGGAGCGAAATATCTTCACGGTATCGAACATTGAGAAAGGCGTTGTTTTCATTGGTCGTGATGACCGGCGAAGAGTGGTTTGGGCTGGCAAGGCCCGGCTGGTTGTCAATTTTCGCGACGACTGGCAGTTCAGCGTTGACGAGGGCCTCGACGCGGCGGCCTCTATATTTACCGACTATGAAGAAACCTTTGGTTCTGCGCTGACGGGCAGTTTTCTCATTGGCCTTAACAAATTTCCAACGTCGGTCGGTATGGGGAACTGGGAGGCAGACACTCGGGGCCGGACGGTTACGATCGTCTCGTCCGACATGCCTTTCAAAACGCAGTCGATGCAGCGTCTGCACGAGCAATTGCGACACGAGCTATTTCATCTCTGGATACCGAATGGCGTAACGTTAACCGGCAATTATGACTGGTTTTACGAGGGATTTGCCCTATATCAATCGTTGAAAACCGGCGTCAGCGTCAACCGCCTCAGATTTGAGGATTATTTGGACACTTTGTCGCGAGCCTATGAAATCGACTCATTGCAGTCAAATAAACAGTCATTGGTCGAGGCCTCAAAAGTCCGCTGGAGCGGAGCAAATACGGGAGTTTACGCCCGCGGAATGCTGGTCGCCTTTTTGTGCGATCTAGCGTTGATGGACGCGTCGAATGGTAAGAAATCGATTCAGGTTCTTCTTCGCGAGGTCTTTACAAAACATCGCCCGCCCAAGTCGCCTACCGAGGGCAACGACGCCGTTATTAGCATTATGCGAAACCATCAGGAACTATCGACTCTGGTTGATCGTTACGTTATAGGCTCGGAGTCGCTGGACTGGGCCACCCTCTTGAAGACAGCCGGGATCGAGCCCGAGGCGAAAGACCAGGTAACACGCTTGAAAATCTCTGCAAAACTCTCCGGCAGACAAAAAAAAGCTTTAGATCGACTGGGATATAACAACTGGCGAAATCTAAAATGACCTGGACCGCAAAGCATTCAAGCGTGTTCGTCTTCTGTTCTTCACTTTTGGGTTGGGACTTAGGGCCAAGCAGAGAGGTGTGATCTCCCGTCATTCCAAAGCGAACATTGTTGGGGTATAATAACGTTTTAGTGTGGATGGTTAAATGAAGATGCGGGCTTTTTTATTGATCGGACTATTCGTATTGGGGCTTTCCCAGCTTGGCTGCGATCTTGGGGTTTTGGGTGCCAATGACATGGCCACCGTGATCGCCAAGACCGCCCAGGTGCGGACCTCCTACGCTGTCGTGGCCGCCGATCTACTTGAGGTAAAACGCGGGGACCGGCTCGAGGTCATTGATAATTTTGAGTACGAAAAAGTACTCTGGTATCGCGTCAGAGCGCTTGACGAAGCTAACACAGAAGGCTGGATCGAGGCGCAGAACGTGATTACCAGCGGTACGCTTGC
>JBGTCS010000198.1:0-13814 GCA_041748715.1 Pyrinomonadaceae bacterium
TCGATGCGAACATAAACCCCGCCCGCTCGGCGAATGCCAAATATCTAAGGTTATCGCTTTCGCAGGGAAAGTTTTTGACACCTTCAAATTCCGGCATCGACAAAAACGTTCCGTCGAGTGAAAACCGCCTTCCGTGATAACGGCATTTGATCAGATCGGCCACACATGGCTCTTCGACCAATATTTTGCCCCGATGGGTACATACATTTGAGAGGCAAACAAGCGATTCTTCATTTTTTACGATCAGAACCGGTTCGTCCAAAAATTTTGGAAATAGTATGGCGGGTTTTAAATTTTCAACTTCATTCGTATGCCCGAGAAATTGCCAGGTCATGGCGAAAATCTTTTCTTTTGAGAGATCAAAATATCTTTCGTCCGTATAAAAATTCGACGAAAGTGTTTTTGCGTTGGCAATATCCGGGTCGACCTCAAAGATAGACATTTTTAATCTTTATAAAGCAGATATTGGGGCCTCTCATTTTCGCGGCGAAATCCCCTGCCGATCAGTCCGTTATCAAACGCAGATTCGAATTCGTTCCGCACTCGCAGCTGCTCGGCCAATGCCGCTGACGGATCCCGCTCGACCAAACCTGACCAATCATTCGTGATCTCGATCACGCGCTCTGGCGTTCTAGACTCAGAAAACTTTTCGCCTTCTGCCAAAACTCGCACTTTAGGGCTATCGAGATGCCATTCGGCAAACAGCCGGTCGCTGGCCAGGCCGATCTTCTTTTTTGATTGATCGGCGGTCGTATAGTCGATGCCGTAAAAATTTGGATGATATTCCAGCACGACGGCTCCCAGCTTTTCGAGATTAAAATGAGCATTGCGGGCTTTGATCGGCTCAAATGTCCACTTGATATATTTAACGCCTTCCTCGATCGCACGAAGGCGTTGAGCCCACTTTAACTTGGCACCGATTCCGCGGCTCTGATATTCGCCCCGGACAGCGGTCATGTGCGAGTAAAACGCCTGTTCACCGCGAATTATAGCGGGTACGCTCAACACAAAGCCGGCTAATTTACCACCATCAAATGCTCCTAAAGTAAAACCACCCGCGTTCTTTGTCACGATCAGATGGCGGACCGGCGACAATTCAACTTCGGGCAACGCAAAAACGTCGCGTTGCAATTGGACACATTCACTAAGCTCATCGAGAGTTTCGCATTCCCGGATTTCTAACTCATCTTCCATTTTTTTTATGCGGGCAAATTGTTAAAATGCTATCAAATCGAATCGTGAAACGCGAAAAATAAGACTTAACTTTTCCGCAACGGATTTGTTATCATGTATTTGGCTGTCCGCCGCTCTAAACTACCGCAAATTCTGTTACAAATGACTCCACAATCCGAATTAGAGATTCACGGAAATTTTCTAACCCATCCGTTCGCCGAGCTTTTGGTCGAGATCGCTCAGGCTCGGATAAACGGCTCACTGCGCGTTTCTGACAAGGACAAAAAATGCGTTGTTTATTTTAAAAGCGGCAGAGTCGTTTTCGCAGTCTCAAATATCCGCTCGACCCGGCTGTTTGAAATGCTGTTGAGGCGAGGAACATTGACTAAGGAATCGCTTGTTAAAATTCCTAATTTTGCGAGCGATTTTGATCTGACGGCCCACCTTCAGGGAAATAACACTTTGACAAAGGCTGCATGCGACGCACTATTTGCGGAGCAGATCCAGACAATACTGATCGAGATTCTGGATTGGAAATCGGGTGACTGGACGTTCAGTTCGCTGGCCCGCATACGCGACGGTCTGGCCTTTCCCATCAACACAAACCAGTTGATCTTAGATTACGGACGATGTATGCCCGTCGATTTAATGTTACGCCGGTTTCGAAGTTTGAATGAAAATTTTAGCCGTTCGGATGTAGCCGAAATCGATTGCGACCTCAACCGCGACGAAGCTTTTGTCCTGTCGCGTGCTGACGATGGGCCTTTAACGGCAGCCGACCTCTTAAATGTTGCCGCAATGTCAGAGGAGTCGGCCCTGCATTCAATTTATACGCTGTGGCTGGGCGGCCTACTTATTAGAGACGATTGGCAGCCCGCTATCTCAAAATCCTCGATCGCAGCTATGAAAGGTGCTGTGCTCGCCTTAAGAAATGAAGCCAAGGAACGCGATGTGCCGGTTCCGGAGGTCGTTGAAAAACCACAGAAATCCCAACCCGCAACAACGCCTGCCGATCCGGAACCGGAGATCACGATCACAATCGAAGCGTACCTCGATCGAGTTTCAAACGCGGCAACCTACTACGACATTTTGGGTGTCGATAACAAAGCGGAAACCAGTGAGTTAAAGGAAGCATACTTTCTACTCGCCAGGAATTTCCACCCGGATCGGTACCATTCGGTTGGCGGCCAAATGCTCAAACGCATTCAGAGTGCCTTTACCGATCTCGCGCAGGCTCACGAAACTTTAAAAAACACCGATTCACGCGAAATGTACGATTACCGGATGAGAAAGGAATTAGCTGAGCGGGAAAAACGCCTCACTTCGGACGACAAATCGGGGTACAGCGAAAAAACGGAAAAGGGCGCGGAAAATTTCGAGCGCGGATTAAGTATCTTAAACGACGATGATATTGACGGCGCAGTGCCCTACCTTGCCCGCGCGGCCCATTTAGATCCAAAAAACGCCCGGTATCACGCCTATTACGGTAAAGCTCTCTCGTTTGACGATAAACAGCGTCACAAAGCGGAATCCGAAATGCAGGCGGCCATCAAACTCGATCCTAATAATGCCGCGTTCCGCATTATGCTGGCGGAGTTCTTTATTAAGTTCAATCTAGTAAAGCGGGCCGAAGGCGAGTTGACGCGGCTCCTCGCGATTTGCCCAAACGACCGCGAAGCACGCGATCTGTTGGAAAGCCTGCAAAAGTAAATATTTAGTTCAGACTTTGAGCTTTGAACTTTGAACTTTGAACTCTTAAACTAGAAGCGTGGAAAGCATTCTCGCAGAAAGACCCGAAAAAGACGATCAACAACTGCTCCGAATATCGGGGCAAATTGACGAGTTCGAAGGCTACAACAGCCCTCACGGCAAACGAATCGCCGCGATCGCCGATGCTCTCGGAGCGACCTTCAATTTGGCCTCGCGCGACCGATATTTTATGCAGCAAGCCGCACTTTTGCACGATATCGGCGAAATGGCGATGAATCGCGAGTACATTCGCTCTCCCAGAGAGTTGACGGTCAACGAACAGTTCGACCTCGAACGCCACCCGGTCATCGGCGAACAAGAAACGTCAAAACTTGGGCTTCCGCGCGGTGTTCAGTTGATCGTCCGATGGCATCACGAATGGTGGAATGGGAACGGTTATCCCGATGGCATCGAAGCCGAACAGATACCATTGGCCGCGCGAATTTTGAGAGTCTCGGATAGTTATGCGGCCTTGACTGCCGCTCGGCCTCATCGGGCTGCCCGCACAGCTGAGGAAGCCAAGAAATATTTGGTCGAATGGGCAGGGATAGAATTTGATCCAATGGTTGTAAAAGTATTCATGGAAGCCGCGAGTCGGGCTCAGGCCCGGACCGAAACACTGGCCGAGGCTCAGACAAATTAAGACGTCAATATGCACGGTCAAACAAAAATTTCTCCAAAAAGCTGGCTCGCCTTTGATCTCAACGTTTTGCGGCGCATTACATTTACATCGGTAGCAATGCCGTTTAGCGATCAGCCCGCCCTTGGCACTTATCTAAAACGATGGGATGTTCGTGTGGCCGCGAATGATCCGCTCCAATCGGCCTGGACCAACGCATTTGCCGAGATCGTTAATGCCGGGGAACGACTCTCGGCCGACGATGTTAATGCAGTGCTCGAGGACGCTTACGTTCCCGGCTATCGGCTGCAGAATCAGGCGCTCAAAAGTTGGTTTTCAGAGACCGATTCGTGGTGGTTTGATAATATTCGCCGCAATATCGACCGGCTCCAGACCCCGATGCTGCGTGCTATAGCGTCGAGTCTGGCTATTGCGACTGGCGATTATGTTTTTTCGTTCAAAGACGAAACGCGTGAACTGCGTCAGCCTCTCTCGACGGTCTATCGACGATTATGGTCGGTGCTGCCGGATCCATTTAATAATTCGAAAAACA
Organism: Pyrinomonadaceae bacterium; assembly: GCA_041748715.1. GTDB lineage: Bacteria > Acidobacteriota > Blastocatellia > Pyrinomonadales > Pyrinomonadaceae > OLB17. The sequence goes on from JBGTCS010000198.1 coordinate 4,095, forward strand.
ACACCTGTCAGAATAAGAACGCCAACGATTTTATCGCCGAAACGCCATCGGACCTGATGTTTCTCAGGCTGCCAGCCGCTCATGCACAGGGCGAAAAGACACATTTGGGACGTTCGGCCTGGCGCGAGGAATGGCTGCGCGGGGGAAATGATTTTTGGGATGATCTCGAATCGCGTCTGCATGGACAGCTAGGAGCCGCGACCGAAACCAAGTCTCAATATCTGCATCTGCTCGAGGAAACGCTCCGCCGCGCATCTCATATCCAGAGCTGGGCGATCGCTCATGTCGAGGATGGATTTATCCAGACCCAGGATATTGCCGATACAATCGCCGGAATCCGCCGCGTCAACACCGTTTATACAAAAGATTTTTCTGAGCTGACGGGAACCAAGGCCGTAATAATTACTGCGTAACGGGTCTGTCCACCGGTTAATTGTCATTTCGCATTCACGATTCGGCTTCGGCCTCCGCCTCTCTCATCGTCAGGTTGGTCGGCACCATGCTGCTCTTGCGTAAAAACCACACCACACCGGCCAGAGCGGAAAGGATTCCGGAAATTATAGTCAATGTTTGCGGGGTGATATAAAACATCATTTCGCTGGCGACATAGCTCGAGAGACCAAACATTGTAAGCTCGGCTCCACGATCGAGCGTCGAAATCCGCCCTCGGATCTTATCCGGCAGACTTCGCTGGAACATAGTCTCCTGGACCGCATATTCGACACCGACAATCGCTCGGGAAATAAAAACGATCACTCCGAACATCCACAGCTTCGGCATAAATGCCGCCGTCGAAAAAAGTATCCCGTGCACTATCAATGTCCAGCCGATAAAACCTCGGTTGAGACCCTTTAGATCAAGATAGATCGAAATACGACGGGCGATCAGCATTCCGACCGTCAAACCGAGCCCGGTCGCCGTCCACAAGAGGGCGACCGCCGCATCCGGATTCCAGCCTTCGGTTCCGGCGAAATAGACTCCGCCGATTCGCTCAAAAATTATGTTGATCGAGCCGCCCCCCGTCGCCCAGATGACATTCATTATAAGAATGGTCAAAGCAAAATGATTCTTAACGGTGTAGGTCAGACCTTCGCGAAGCTCGGTCATAAATGACGCCCGGGCCTTTGTCTCAATATTCTGACCGGCAGCGATCCGGTTCTTTCGACGCGGGATCAAACTGGACACAGCGGTTTCCGGGTCCCGCGTCGCCTCCTCGGGAATTCGCCACACGGTTAACGCGGAAATCAGGAACGACGCGGCATTAATGATAAACGCCGCCTGATAACCAAATACCGCCGCCGCCCATCCGCCAAGAGCCGAACCAACCGCCATCAATAAAAACCGCGTCGAAAACAGCAGCGAGATTCCGGCCAACAGCCCGTCTCGGCCAGTGAGGTTCGGAGCCGCAGCGTTCTTTGCACCGTCAAAAAAAGCGCCAAATGTATGCAGCAGAATTGTCGCGAGATAGGCGATCCAGAGATCCTCGGGTTTCGTTACGAGCAGGAAAGCCAGGGCGATAAGCGCTCGGGCGATGTCAGTCGATATCATCACCTGCCGCCGCGAAAATCTATCGACAAAGGTCCCGGCGATCGGCGAGGCAAGAGCAAACGGCAGCAAACGTGCGACAAAGAATAATCCGGCGGCCGTTGGCGAGGCGTCAGACACAACCCGCACGAGTCCCAGACCAGCGATAAAATTAAACCAGTTTCCGAGTTCGGAAATAAATTGCCCGGCAAGCAGATTGCGAAAATTCCGGTTTCCGCGTATCAACTCGCCATAAGTCAGCGATTGCATTCAAATAGGATAATCGGTGAGAGTCAAATTGTCAGAACGGCAATTACGGAACTGTAAATTGCAGTGTGTTGTCCGATCAATACTACTGTTTCAGAGCTATCTAAAACTTCGGTAGGCTGAAACATGGAATAAATAAGCCCGGGGCGTTCATTTCCTTTCTAGCAGACAATTAGATTGCTAAACTATAAATCATGACGCTTCGAAACAACCCGGCCGACAAAACTACGCGCATTTTACTGGAGCAGACGATCGGCGAATTTGTTCGCGCATCGGATCTGATAGGCACGTTAGACGACACGATCTACACTATTGGCTCGGAACGCAGCGGCAATATCGGCGCCCATATACGCCATAATTTCGATTTTGCAAATAATTTTATCTCTGGTTTAGCCGACGGTCGGATGGATTATTCGATCCGCGAACGCGATCTGCGTTTAGAGCAGGATCGCCATTTTGCGATAAAACGCCTGGATGAGCTGATAGACCGGCTCAGACACATTCCGTCAGAACAGATCGCGTCGCCAATAATTGTTCGGTCCGAAATAAATGCTGCGCTCTGGTATCCATCCAGCGGCGGGCGTGAGCTTGAGTTTCTCAACAGCCATACTGTCCACCATCACGCAATGATCGCTGAAAAACTGACAGCTCAAGGAATCGAACCGCCGGCCGGTTTTGGTATATCGAGGTCAACGTTAAAATTCTGGGACGAAATCGGTCGACAGGTACCCACTAATCAATTGCGTTACATGCCGCTTAAATCGACTTTGCCAAAATTTATCGGATGATGACAGCTTCGTTGATCCAACATGGCGTTGACCGGATCGGTGCCAGAGACCATGACGCTTTGCGGGGAATCTGTCTCTAGAGTTTTTGAGATATTCTTGATTCAACCCGCGCCAACCCGACCGGTATGATCGAAACCTGGCAAATTATTAATCTCGAAAATATCGCCGATCTCTCGGTCCCCGTAATATTTTTGGCCTTTTTTTTCGCGACCTTTGTCAGCGAGGATGCCGCCTGTCTTGCTGCCGGTGCATTGGCCGGTCAAGGGAAGATTTCGTTTTCGCTCGCTCTCTCAGCATGCATAGCGGGTATTTTTGTAGGCGACATTCTGCTCTATTGGATTGGCAGAATATTTGGCTGGCGGATCGTGGAAACGCGAATATTTAACCGCTTCGTTTCAAAACAATCGGTGGCAAAGGCGTCGGCTTGGCTAGACAAACGCGGGGCTTCGGCAGTGTTTATCAGCCGTTTTGTAACCGGGCTTCGTCTGCCGACATATCTCGCAGCCGGGTTTCTTAAAACAAATTTTGCAAAATTCACATTCTACTTTTTGATCGCCGCGCTTATCTGGACGCCTATTTTGGTCGGTTCTGCCGCCTATGCATCGGAGTATTTCTTTTCCGGCGGCCTTGTGCTCGGTGTCGTCTCGCTATTTATCCTTTTCAGACTGATCGTCCACTTTTCGAGTTGGAAAAACCGTCGGTTGTTTATCGGCCGGATAAAACGAATATTGAACTGGGAATTTTGGCCGATCCGCGTTTTTTATTTCCCCGTGGTCATCTACATCTTTTTTTTGGGACTTAAACACCGAAGTCTGACCATTTTCACATGCTCTAATCCGGCAATCCCAGCCGGCGGTTTTGTCGGCGAATCAAAGAACGCGATATACGACGGTCTCCGGCAAAATTCGGAAAACAATACTTTTTTGCTTACGCATTTTCTCCTTACTGCCGGTACTGCCATTGATGAAAATATTGAATTAGCAAAAAACTTCATCTCGACCCAAAGCTTGGCGTATCCGGTCATCTTAAAACCCGACCAGGGCGAACGGGGCAAAGGTGTGCGAATTATCAGCACCGACGGTGAACTCGAAGCTGCCCTCAGATCTATGTCGCAAGATCTAATTCTTCAGGAGTATTTTGGCGGTATCGAGGCGAGTGTATTTTATTATCGATTCCCTGATAAACCGAGCGGAATGATTTTTTCGATAACTGAAAAGCAATTCCCCGAGCTGATCGGAGACGGCAGATCCGATCTCGAGGAACTGATTTTGGCCGACCAGCGAGCAGTCTGCCTGGCAAAGCGCTATTTTGAGCAAAATCGGGATCGTCTCAACGACGTTCCGCTATCGGGTGAAAAGGTTCCGATTATCAATATTGGAACTCATTCGATGGGAGCGATATTTATGGACGGCAGCGGTTTAGAGACAACGGCTCTTTTCGAAACGATAGACAAAATCGCCCGCGGTTTTGACGGATTTTACTTTGGCCGGTTTGATCTCCGCGCACCGAGCTTTGACGATTTTCGGCGGGGTCAAAATATTAAAGTCGTGGAGCTGAACGGCGTGACCAGCGAATCGACCAATATTTACGACCCGCAGTTTTCGTTGATCGACGCCTATCGCATATTATTCGACCAATGGCGGATAGCTTTCGAGATCGGTGTGCAAAATCGAAACCGCGGTGTAAAACCGACGTCTCTGCACACTTTGGTCGGGCTTATATTAGGCAAACCGATCCACGAGCCGCGGGCTGCACAGTTTTGACCCATCGATTTCATTTGCTATCCACACTCTCGATAGCCCGAGAGATCTCATCCAGGCCCCGCGGAATATTATTGAAAAACCTGGCGAAAAGCAGCGGGTTCGATTTTAGAACATCGATCAAAAGCGCAATTTCATCCGGAGAGAAATAGTTACGCATTTTCTTTTTGAGATCTTTATCCGGAACTTTCCCGTAGAGCCAATTTCTATATTCGATCAACCCGGGGCCATACCCGCGCCGGATCGCCTCCAGATCGGCCTTCCGTTCAAACGAGGCTTCGTACCTGTCGCAGATCAACCTCGTAAGCCCGAGAAGTGCGAATCGATTTCGAGTCGTGTAAAAAGGGCGTGGGCCAGCTCATGGGCGAGAATTGCCTCAACGCCGCCGTCGTTTCCTCCGCCTTCGAAAACCGCCGGGTTTACAAACACAGTAGTTTTTCGGCGTCTAAAGGTCAGAAAGTGATTGAAGGAAAAACGAGCCTTAAAATAAACTGAGTCGCTGGTAAATGGCTTGACGCTAATGTCGCTCGCCGATATTTCGGGGAATGATCTTGCCCGAACACGATCGAGAAGCTTTTCCGCTCGTTCGACAGCCTCCTTTTTATCCGGCTTTTGGTCAGATATTACATTCGTGAGCGGCGGTTTTGCAGCTACAAACTCGACCGACGCGGTGGCGATCGCAAGGGCAATGCCGCAAATTTGGAAAATTCTTATTAAACTGCTAAATGTCATCATTCAAAAGCGGGCCCCAAAACCAAAGTCGCAGTGTTTATTCAACCTGCGCCATCGGCCCGACTTTGCCAAACGGATGGCGGATATAAACAACAATCCCGAGCAGAAACACGACCATCAAGGGCAAAATTACCATCATCATCTCGCCGTGAGTGATATGGGTAAATAATGCTCCGCTCATGATCAGAATTAGCCCGATGGCGGCCAGAGCGGCAGTTCTGGGCATCAGCAGACCAATCGCGCCGAGGAGCTCGAAATCCCGATCACCAAATGGATCGGTGACGGCAACTGGATCACCCACGATGCAATATTTTTTCCTTTGCTCATAAAATTCTCCTTAATTTTCGAAAATTGTTACTTGAACTATAAAAAAATATGGCCAAAATTATTCCATCTATATCCGATTAATATCCGCCCCCGCAGAATACAGATTTGATTGCCCGGATGGTGTTGCAGTGAATATCGACCGTGTCGGCGACCTCTTGTGCATAACCGCCGCTCATGGTCGTAACGATCGGAATTCCCTCTTCGCGTGCAAAACGCAGCACGGTCTCGTCGCGTCGACGCAGCCCGGATTTTGTGAGTTTTAAGCGGCCCAAGCGGTCCTTTTCGTATGGATCGGCCCCAGCCAGGTAAAAGAGGATATCGGCGTCGTGCATCCGCAGCCTGGGCAAGGCGTGTTCGAGAGTCTCAAGGTATTCGTCATCAGTGGTGCCGTCAGCAAGTTCGATGTCCAACCTCGACGTTTCCTTGAACAGAGGATAATTCTTTGCTCCATGCATCGAAAAGGTAAATACCTCGGGGGAGTTTTGAAAGATAAATGCCGTCCCATTTCCCTGATGAACATCAAGATCAATGATCAGGAACCGGCTAGCAAGGCGTTCGCGCTGCAGCACGCGGATCGAGACGGCAATGTCATTCAATACACAAAACCCTTCGCCGCGATCCGGATATGCGTGATGAGTCCCACCCGCCAGGTTTGAAGAAATACCATCCTCCAATGCCCGCCGCGACGCGTTAATCGTTCCCGAGATCGCGTGAAATGAGCGCCTGACCAAAGCTTCGGACCATGGCAATCCGAGCCGGCGAATTTCTTTTGCCGTAAGCCGTCCCTCAGCCAAACGAGTCACATAGTCGGCGGTGTGGACGAGCAGCAGATCACGCATGTCGACCGGGTCAGGCTCAACTATCTCTTCCGGCAAAAGCGTTCCTTCGGCAAGCAAAATATCTCTTGCTATCTCAAATTTTTTTATCGGGAATACATGATCTTCGCCAATATCAGCGTAATAATAAGGAGAATAAAAGATACGATATTCGGCCATTTAAATAGGATTCTAAAGTTCCTTTGCCAAAATGGGAATCAATGGGGTTCAGAATATCATTCCCAAAATGCGGAAGCGGAGGATCGTATAATACAAACCTCCGCATCCGTGTTCATGGGATAGCCCGCGTAAAGCCATCAATTATTAGAACTGTACGCGTAACCCGATGTTCGCCTGACGAAACAACCCAGGCTGAATCCCCTGCGGAGCCCGTGACGAGATATAAACTCGGTTTGTCAGATTTTTGACCGTCACAAATGGGGAGATCGAAAATCGTTCAAAACGGCGTTCATAATCGAATGAAATATTATGCAGCGTGTACGACGGTATCAGTCCGATTTCGCCATTTGCACTTGGAGCAACGGTTTCATTGTTATCGGCAAATTGGCTGCTGACAAATGTTACGTCGTACTGAGTTCCGAATCCGCGTGGGTGACGATATCCGGCAATAAAACTGGTCACATTCTCCGGAGCATATGGCAGCCGATTGCCTCCGAAAATGCCGTTTTCGAAACGGGCAGTCGAGAGCCTAGTGTGCCGCAGATCCGCAGTTAGGCCGTGACGCATCTTAAATAACCGTCCGAGATCCCACCCGGTCTGAAGCTCAAACCCGCGATGAAGGGTTTCACCGGCATTGGTCAATGTTGAGGTTGCACCTCCGGATTGCGATGCCGGAATTATCTGATTTTCAAAATCGAGTTCAAAAAAGGTCGCTTCCGCACTAAATCCGCGATTCGTTGAATAGCGGGCACCGGCTTCGTAATTCCAACTCAATTCGGCATCAAGCTGGATCGAAACACCCGTGTTGCTTACGGCGTCCTTGACTCGCGGTGGAGCAAAACCACGATGAGCACCGGCAAATATCGTCAATCTATCCATCGGCTGAAATGTGAATCCGATCCCAGGTATCCACGCGGTGACAGTGTCTTTACCGCGAAAATCAACATCTGCGGGAATCCCATTCACACGCGCCCGGGTAATATTTCGCTTATAGCTGTAATTTTCGTATCGCAACCCTGGTGTCACCGTAAAACGCTTGCCGATCGTAAATCGGTTTTGAGCAAACGCTGAAACGCCGCGAGCCGGTCTCGTTTCCGAGTCACGAAGCACTCCCGTGCTGCTCGTTGCCGTCGAACCAACGATGAAATCGTCGAACGCTTTTTCGTAAACATAATGAGCACCACCGGTGAAACTACTGCGATTGCCGGCGATTGAATACTCCCGCGTAAAACGCGATTCCAGGCCTGCGACATCAAATTCGCGATTGCGATTACCGGTGCTGTTCCTTAGGAAGACCGCCCCGCCGGGAATCGTTTCATCGCCCCCTACGCCAATATAATTTCTGCCCGCGACTCGCGAACGGTCAAAATCCTGTCGCCGCCAATTGCGGACAGTGTTGTACGCGTAGGCCGTAGTATTCAAAACCGATTTTGAATCGATGACAAACTGATGATTAACGGATCCAAAGTAGCGTCTAACTCGGAGCAGATCTCCCGGAACAGAGTTGTCATTCGGATCTCTTTCAAACTGCGATTGCGTCAAGCCAAGGTAAGTCGAATTGGAATTTTCGCTATACAGCGAAATTTTGGCGCCGAGCGTTTGCCTGTCCGTAAGAGCGTAAAAAAGTTTGCCCGTAAAATCTGAAACTCCGAAATTAAATGAGCGAAATCCGTCGCCTTGTTTTCGCAAGAATGAACCAAAAGCCCCTAATTTACCGATGGTGCCGCCATAATTGGTCTTAAAATTTAGAAAATCACGCTGCCCGCCAATGAGTTCAAACGAGCCGCCCGCACGTTGGGGCGGATCAGGCGTAATGAAGTTGATCACACCACCGATCGTCTGGGGACCGTACAAGATGGACCCGCTTCCCTTTAAGACCTCGACCCGTTGCATGCGGTCGATTGGAGGGCTGTAATATAATTCTGGTTCGCCGTATGGAGCGATTGCGAGCGGGATTCCGTCCTCGAGTATCAGGACCTGTCGACTGCGATCGGGGTTTAGGCCGCGAATACCAATGTTAAGCCTGAGTCCGACTGGTCCGCTGTCTTCCCTTACGTGAATACCGGTAACTCGCCGCAAAACTTCATTCGCATCAATGGGATGACTACGGCGTAACTCGTCTCGTGTAATCAATGCTACCGAACCGGGAATCTCGGCGATCGCATCACGATCGGTGCCGACCACGTCAACCTGATTTACACTGCCCCGCACTTCGCTGAACAGGATATCGCGGGTTGTCGCAATTCCGGCTTTTACGCTGACCGTCAAAGGCACTGGCGAATTATAGCCGTCTGCGACGACCATTAGCGTGTAGTCGCCAGCCGAGATATTTGTGAATTTATATGCTCCAGTAACATCGGTTGTCACTCGCTTCTTAAGCTCAACAATCTCTACCAACGCATCCGGCACCGCACTTCGATTTGGATCGAGTACGACTCCCTGTATTGTTCCGGCTGACATCTGTGCCGAGATCCGAAAATCCTCCGCACAAAGACCGATAAAACCCATCGCAACTATCATTGCTGCCCCAAACCGCCATAAAGTCAACATGTCGTTTACCTCTCAAAAATTTACCACTATAAAAATGATGCCCTTTTTCACGCTTTTTATTAAAACTAACCTCCATAAGGCGGACGCGAAAAAACTTTCACATCGTAACCCCTTACTGAAAGTGATTTTCAATTTCAAATATAAAATTTATTATACGCGACGGGAGATGTCAAATCTAATCTAAGTGGTAAAGGGAATTTTGATGATCGGCTGGAAAAACGAAATGACAAATGCCGTCCGCCGCATTAACGGCGAACGGCATTATTTCAAACGTTCACTGGCCTATTTGCCAGAAAAATTCGGAGAGCGTTTTTCAAAGAACGCGGCGACGCCCTCGCGGAAATCGTCGGATTTTCCCGACTCGATCTGGCATTCGTGTTCGAGAGCGAGTTGGGTCGCCAGGCCGTTCGATAACGAAGCATTTAGCATCCGTTTTATTCGACCGATCGATCCTGTTGGCCCGGCCGCAAGTTTCGCCGCAAATTGGGCAGCCTCGGTTCCGAGATCCGCAGGCGGCACGACATGGTTGATCATCCCGATCCTTAAAGCCCTTTCAGTGGAAACGGCGTCGCCGGTCATAAATAATTCCGCGGCAATTTTTTCACCAACGGCGCGGGGCAAAAAGAAGGTCCCGCCGCAATCAGGCGAAAGCCCGATACGAACAAACGCTTCGCGAAATGATGCGTCTTCCGCCGCGATGACCACGTCGCAGGCGAGAGCAAAATTGACGCCGGCACCTGCGCAAACACCATTCACCGCTGCGACAAAAGGTATCGG
>JBGTCS010000199.1:0-3877 GCA_041748715.1 Pyrinomonadaceae bacterium
GGTCGCCCGCAGCGGTGCTGACCGGAGAATGGAATTTGCAATGCCGGCCGGCGGGCGCGTAGTTTATCTGGATAAAGCCGGCACGAATTATTTGATCCTGCCCGAGAAGAAACAGTATGCCGAACTAAACCGCGATTCGCTGGGATTTGATGTTAGGCGGATGCTCATGCCCGAGCAGATCGTCGGCCAGATCAAGAATGTGCGGGGAATGGAACGTGTCGGCGAAGAGCAATATAACGGCCGTGAGGCTATCAAATATAAATATGCCGCCGTCGCCGATACCCAATCGAAAGCGGGACAGGTCGAAACGGAATCGTTCCTGCTCGTCGACAAAGCCACTGGCCTTCCGCTCCGATCCGAGACCGTGTCTCAATCACAGGGGAATGTTAAGGGCTACAATGGGCTGCGGATCATCACAGAGATCAGTGATATAAAGACCGAGGCGACGCCGGACCTCTTTGCCGTACCCACGGGTCTGCAAAAGATCGAATCCGATCAGGTTCGATCACAGGTGAATCTGATCTTTAATTCGGTCGCGATGTTGATTAGCCAGATGATGAATCAAGGCCAGCCGGTGGCGAGTCCCGCGGCTTCGCCGGCGAGGTAACGCTATGGGCAAAATTATTATCGGCCTGATTATTGGCCTGCTGATCGGCGGCGTGGCCACATTTTATTTTTTTGTCGGTGTGCCGCGCTCCGCTAATACACCAGGGCGAATTATACAGGCACCTGATTCAGAAACTCCCGCCGGTTCCGCCCGGATCGTGCTGCGGCAGGAATTTTTTAACGATGTGCTGATGACGATCTTTCGCGATATGAACGCTCCGGCGTTTCCGCTCGGATCGAATGCCATTTCGGCGACACCGGCATCGTGCGACAGCCGAATTACAATTGTAAAGGAAGGCAGCGGTGTGCAAACGACCGTTCGATTCGAGGACAACCGAATTTCCGCACCGCTCGCATTTAACGGAAGCTATAACTCGCCGATTGGCTGTTTTCAGTTTACCGGCTGGGCGCAGACCAATCTCGAACTTCGTTTCGACACGGAACAACAGATCGTTTTTGGCCGGATAAATGTGCAGACCGTAAATCTCGACGGCGTGAACCCGATCATTTCCGGATTGGTCACACCACTTGTCCAGACCACGCTTAACGAACGCGTTAATCCGATCCCGGTCTTGTCGGGCAAGCAGATGTCGGTGAATTTGCCGATCGCCTCGACCGGTTCCAACCTGCGTGCGGATGTTAAAGATGTGCGGGCCGAATTTAGGGACGACGCTTTAAATTTGTCGGTTATTTATGCGTTTAGCGGAGCGGCCGAGCAACCTCCGGTGTCGCCGACTCCTTGACTCTAGGACAAAATGAACTAATAATTCGGCATCGGTATGAAAGATACGTTATTGACATTATTTTTCGCCGCCGCCATCTTGTCGGTCGGCCTCGGCTGTGGCATCGTTGATCGCGTGCAAAAATCGGTGACCGGTTCTGATACGCCTTCTTCAAATAAAACTTTAACTGATAAAGCCGTCGACACCACCGTCGACGAAAATAAGATCGGCGTGCCCGAATGCGACGAGGTCGTCGATATGCTCCGCGATTATGCGAATAACCCGGATGATAATTTTATCGTCAAGGCGGGCAAATCGATGTTTGTGAATAAGATCAGGGAATCGATCAAAGCGAGCGTCGAGGAAAATAAAGGCGACAAGACAGAATTGGCAAAGAACTGCCGGGAATTTAAGGCGGAGTTGATAAAATACAAAGCCGAGGAAGATAAGAAAAAAGGCCAGTAAAGACGGTCGGGATTATAAGAAAAACCTTCGAGGCGATCTAACGCTCGAAGGTTTTTTTGTGCTCGCGGCTGCAATTAAATGCTAGACGCTCATGATCTCCTGCTCTTTATTCTTGACGTGCTCGTCTATTTTAGCGATATAGGTGTTGGTCAATTTTTGGACCTCGTCGAGGCCGCCTCGCTCGTCGTCTTCGGAAATTTCCTTGTCCTTTAGCATTTTCTTTAACAGGTCGTTCGAGTGATGACGAACATTCCGGACCGCGATCCGATGTTCCTCAGCGATCTCGTGAGCCTGTTTTGCAAACTGTTTGCGGCGCTCTTCGTTAAGTGCCGGAACGGACAGGCGAATGATCTTTCCGTCGTTGGACGGTGTTAATCCGAGATTCGCTGCCATGATAGCCTTTTCGATGGCTCCAAGTTGCGTTGCGTCCCATGGCTGGACGGTGATCATCTGGGGCTCAGGTACCGCGACCGACGCCATCTGGCTGAGCGGCGTTGGCGTTCCGTAATAATCCACAGTAACGACATCCAAAAGTCCGATTGTAGCTCGACCGGTACGAATGTTTGCGAGTTTACGCTGGAAATCCTCGACCACGGCTTCCATTTTAGGACCAGTTGCTTTTGTTACTTCTTGTACGCTCATATCTAATTTGTAACGAGTGTGCCGATCGATAGATCGCCGCACACGGCTTTAATTATATTTTCGGATTTTCGCATATTAAAGACCATTATCGGTAGATCATTGTCCTGGCAAAGTGAAATTGCCGACGCATCCATGACCTTTAACTGTTTTTCGAGAACTTCTTGAAACGTGATCTTATCAAATTTGGTCGCAGTCGGATCTTTCATCGGATCCGCGGTGTAGATCCCGTCGACCTTTGTACCTTTCAAAATAACCTCAGCCTCGATCTCAAGGGCACGAAGAGCGGCAGCGGAATCGGTCGTAAAGTATGGGTTGCCGGTTCCAGCGGCAAAGATCACTACGCGCTTTTTTTCCAAATGACGGATCGCACGGCGACGGATAAAAGGTTCAGCAAGCTGAGGTATGTCTATCGCAGACATTACGCGGGTATAAACACCGACCTGCTCAAGCGCGTCTTGTAAAACTACGGCGTTCATGACGGTTGCGAGCATGCCAATATAATCGGCGGCTCCGCGATCCATATTGCCGGCGGATTCGGAAACTCCCCGAAAAATATTACCGCCGCCGACCACAATTGCAACCTCGATGCCGAGATCATGAACTGTTTTAAGTTCTCTCGCTGCCGATTCGGCCACCTTGGTGTCGATGCCGTAGTTCTGCGAGCCCATCAGAGCCTCACCCGAAAGTTTTAGCAGAATACGTTTGAATGCAGGCTTCATAACAGTTTTCAGTGTTCGGGTGTCAGTGGTCAGTTGATGCAATTTTCGCTCGCAATGAATTAGACAACCCGTTAATTAGTCGTCCAACCTCAGCCGCTTTGTCCAATACGGCATTTGATTGGATGTGGGTTATGTAATTACGCATTTCTGCAATAAGGGTTTGAGTCTCAGTTTCCATTAGCGACCCATAAGCTATCGACAAATGATGAATAAATTCTTTCGTCGAATTCCGTCCCTGACCTTCTGCAATGTTCGATGGTACTGAGACAACTGCTCTGCGAATTTGAATCGTCAGACCAAATCTTTCCTCGCCCGGAAATTTATCGGTCAAATCGTAAACCAGTTTAACGAGTTCCATTGCTTTTTGCCACGCAATTAGCTGTCTGTAACTCTGAACCGGCATACTTCCCACTGACCACAGTCCACTGAACCCCGACCACGGCTTATCCCACCATCGAAGCGACTTCGGCTGCGAAATCGTCAACTTTTTTCTCAATGCCTTCGCCCATTTTGTATCGTGTAAATCGGCGGATGGTGATGTTCTCTTTGATGGATCCCACCTTTTCGGCGACCAATTCCGAGACTGTTTTCGACGGGTCTTTTACAAACGGCTGATCGACGAGCACATTTTCCTCGTAAAACTTATTCAGGCGTCCCTCGATGATCTTGTTGAGCACGTCTTCGGGTTTGCTGGCGTTTTTAGGATCGAGTTTTAGCTGTTCG
>JBGTCS010000200.1:0-8119 GCA_041748715.1 Pyrinomonadaceae bacterium
AAAAGCGTCTGCCGTCGATAAAGTTCCCGAGGTCGCCCAGCATCAAGTCGGCGTCCCGCGAATTGCTCTGGTACACACGTGGGTCAATACCCAGAATGAAGGTTGGTATCGGATTGAGTTCGACAGACTCGGCATTCCGTATGATTATGTTTCGGACCAGTTGATCGGCCGGACGCCAAACCTGCGCGATAAATGGGACGTCATAATTTGGGGCCCGGTCGGCGGCAGCGCACAGTCGATCGTTCGAGGGAATGCTGTTCTCAGTGAGTCCGAAGCTCCGATTCCGTGGAAAAAGTCGGATTTGACGCCGAATTTCGGGCTCTCGCCCGATCAAACTGACGATATCCGCGGCGGAATGGGTTTGTCCGGCATTCTTAATTTACAAAAATTTGTTGAGTCAGGCGGTCTGTTTATGACTATCGGCGGCAACGCTTCGCTGGCGATTGATTTTGGGATTACCGACGGTATCTCGATCCAAAATTCCACGGATCTTAAAGCACGCGGATCGGTTGTTAACGCGACCTTTGCGGATCGTAAAAGTCCGATCGCTTACGGCTACGATGAAAAACTGGCCGTCTATTTTAACCAGTCGCCCATTTTCCAGGTCGGTGGGGGCGGTGGCGGATTCGGCGGCGGCGGCGGCCAGCAATCGGCCGGCACGGGTGCAAATCGGCCCACGGGACGAGGCTCCATCGATGATCCGGATGTGGTACAGGGCCGGGCTCCGCTGACACCCGCACCGGCCACACCAAATCCCGAGGCGGCTGCCGCTCTTGCCGCCCAACAGCCGCCACTTGAAATGCGCCCGCGGATCGTTCTCCGATTTGCAGCTGAAAAAGACCTGCTCGTAAGCGGAATGCTCGGCGGCGGTGCGGAATTGGCCGGTAAGCCCGCGATCGTCGATCTGCGCGTCGGCAAGGGCCATGTAGTAATGTTTGCAAATAATCCAATGTGGCGGCATCAAACACACGGCAGCTTTGCGTTGATCTTCAACGCCGCGTTGAATTTTGACAGTCTGCATGTTGGTCGGGTAACGCCGCGCACTGCTGCGGCTGCAACTCCCGAACCATAGATCCCTAGTCGATAATAATTTGAAAAAGGTGAGGGCAAGAGCGACACTCTTGCCCTCTAGTTTTGGCGATACCTAAACTGGCGGTTACAATTAAACGTATTAGAATAATTAGAAAAATCCGCCATGATTTAAGGAGAATATCGATATGAGAGAATTGTCGTCCTTGGCCTTTATATTAATTATGTTCGTGATCGGCAATGTCATTATCGTTGCCCAGACAAATATGAAACCACCCGTAGCAAAGAAAGAACCCAAAGTGCTGAAGATCCACGGTTACGAACTGATCGATAATTACGCATGGCTTCGCGATCGAAATGATAAAAAAGATCCGGCGATCATCGAATATCTGACCGCGGAGAATGCTTATACAGAATCGTTTATGGGGCAGCACAAAGGATTTGTGGATACTCTGTACAACGAGATGCTCGGCCGTATAAAACAGACCGACTCAAGCGTTCCGTATAAATTTGGCGATTACTGGTATTTTACCAGGACCGAGGAAGGTAAACAGTATCCGACCTATCTGCGCAGCAAGTCGAAAGATGGCAAAGATGCCCAAGTTCTGCTCGATCAGAATGAAATGGCTAAGGGATTGAAGTATTTCGCGATTTCGGATTTTTCGCCGAGTGACGACGGGAATTATCTGGCCTTTGCTACCGACTCGACAGGATATCGGCAGTACACGATGCGGATAAAAGATCTTCGAACCGGCGAATTGCTTCCCGATACGATTGAGCGTACCACCTCGTCCGAATGGTCGAGTGATGGTAAGTATCTTTTTATCGGACAAGAGGACGCAGTTTCGAAACGTTCGGACAAGATATGGCGTCATAC
Source organism: Pyrinomonadaceae bacterium (assembly GCA_041748715.1). Taxonomy (GTDB): domain Bacteria; phylum Acidobacteriota; class Blastocatellia; order Pyrinomonadales; family Pyrinomonadaceae; genus OLB17. The sequence continues at coordinate 1,907 of JBGTCS010000200.1, forward strand.
GGTCGGAACCAATAAAAACGAACTTCTTTACGAAGAAAATAATGTTTTGTTCGAAGCCCGAGTGGGACGTTCGCGCGATCAAAAGATGCTCTTTATTAATTCTGGAGCCGCGACGATGAATGAGTATCGATATTTGCCGGCGGACAACCCGCTTGGTGACTGGAAAGTGATCAGCCAGCGGCGTGATGGGCACGAGTATTCCGCGACATACGATAATGGCGAGTTCTTTATTGTCACTAATAAAGATGCTGAGAATTCAAAGGTTGTTAAAGCTCCCGCGTCAGACCCGTCCGAAAAAAACTGGACTGATTATATTGCTCACAATCCGGCAATCAAGATCGAGGGCATAAGTTTCTTTGACGATTATGCAGTGGTGTCTGAGCTTGAAAACGGCCTCGAATATCTACGCGTGATGGAATCCAAAACGCAGAAATCGTCAGCCAGAATCGAAACTCCTGAGAATGTCTATACGATGGGACTGGCGGCAAACCCTGAATATGACACGCCCGTCATTCGCTACAACTATTCGTCGATGATCACACCTAACACGACGTTTGAGTTTGATCTGAAGAAGCGAAAGAGCGAAGCCATAAAGGTGCAGGAGATTCCCAGCGGTCACAATAAAGCCAAATACGAAACCGCCCGCGTCTGGGCGACAGCCCGTGACGGCGTAAAGGTCCCCGTATCGCTGGTCATGAAGAAAGGTACAAAACTCGATGGCAAATCGCCGATGCTCTTGTATGCCTACGGTTCGTATGGTGCATCGATGACGCCGAATTTTTCGACAGCCCGCCTCAGCCTGGTTGATCGCGGAATGATCTACGCGATCGCTCATATTCGCGGCGGAAGCGAGCTGGGCGAAAAGTGGCGCCAGGACGGACGGATGTTCAAGAAGATGAACACCTTCCATGACTTTATCGATTCAGCAAAATGGCTGATCGCGAATAAATACACGTCGAATGACCGCCTCGTTATTCAGGGTGGCTCGGCGGGCGGACTATTGATGGGCGTCGTCGTCAATCAATCGCCCGAGACATTTAAAGCAGCCATTACGCAGGTGCCTTTTGTTGATGTGATGAATACGATGCTGGACGACACGCTGCCTTTAACTACGGGCGAATGGATCGAGTGGGGAAACCCTAATGAGAAAAAGGCGTGGGATTATATGGTTACGTATTCGCCATATGAAAATGTTAAAAAGCAGTCATATCCAAATATGCTGATCGAGGTCTCGCTCAACGATAGCCAAGTGCCGTATTGGGAAGGCGCAAAATTTGCGGCCAAGATCCGCGAGATGAAAACCGATAAAAACATTATCTTACTCAAAACCAATATGGGGGCCGGCCACGGCGGTTCTTCCGGCCGATACGACCGCTTGAAAGAGATTGCCTTTGACTATGCATACGCTCTAAGTCAGGTTGGAATAACGAAATAGGCGCGTTGACGTCGTTTTTAAGGAGGCTGTCGGTAACGGCAGTCTCTTTAATTTTGCTCTATCCAATCGGCGCCCACGTTTCTCCGCACTAATCAATGGCGGACTGACCAAGTAGTTGGTTTTGGCTATATAACCCCATTAAGTTCAAGGGTTTAATCCGAATTCGCAGACTTCCAAATTCCATCCTTGTCTTCGCTCGTGCCTTGCGTGTTTGCAACTAAAATAAAAAAACAGCACCTGCAAAGATTTTTGTTGCGTATTAACAATGTTTAATACATAATAGTTCGTGTCGCTCCATCTGCGGCAGTTCAAATCAAATCTTGATTAGTTACTTTCGACCCACCTCCGATTCTTTCCGACCATTTTCTTGGAATGCTTTCAAAGGAAAAAACTATAAATCTCTTCGTTGCCGCACTAACTCCAGTTGCCTTAGCCGCAATTGTATGGGCGTCGATGGGTATTCGGGCTGAACGCATCGATACTGGCCTGATCACGCTTACAGTACTAACGGTATTCTGTAGCTTTTACCTGCGGATACAGCTGCCTCGCGTCAATATTCATTTAACGATCTCAGATGGACTGGTTATCCTTGCTCTATTACTCTATGGCGGAGAAGTAGCCGTTTTACTGGCAGTAATAGATACAGCTCTGGCAGCGTTATACCTGAGGCGCAAGGGCATACCGTTTCAATTCAAAACTCTGCTGATCAATATCTATTTTGCGGCAATTGCGGTTTTCGGCACTTCGCATCTCGTTACTTGGATATTTGGATCGGCCGAACTGATTCTACAGCGGGGAGATTTTACGAGCTTTGTTTGGCTACTCGTTCTAATGTCGACGTCACTCTTCCTGATCCACTCAATTTTTATTGCCGTATTTACATCGCTGAAAAGAGATTTGTCTATATGGACTGTCTGGACGACCAACAGTTTTAATGCACTTATCATATATTTGACGGGAGGCGTTGTCGCCGGATTGGCTGTCAAAGCTCTTGCATTCGGGAACATGAACATTTATTTGTTCGCGGCGGTCGTCATTTTTTGCGGAATCATCTATCTCACATTTCGCCGTTTTGTCGACGACGTCAAAAAGACTGTTGAGTCGGCTAAACAGTCCGAACGCGAACGGGCCGAACAGGCGGAACAGCATGTCAACGAACTTCAACATTATGTTGCGGAGCTAGAACGAAGCAGCGAAGCCTTGCAGGAAAGTCACGAAAATTTCCGTCACGCCGCATTTCATGACTCATTGACTGGTCTACCAAATCGCAACTTTTTTATCGATACGCTTAAAGGACTTTTGCGGCAAAGCCGTGACGACATGGAGAGCAATTTTGCTGTTCTCTTTTTGGATTTGAAAAGTTTCAAAACGATTAATGACAGCCTCGGGCATTCTATGGGCGATCGGCTGATAAAAAATGTCGGAAAACGGTTGGCTGGCCTCGTCCGCGAAGGCGACATGGTTGGTCGATTCGGCGGCGACAAATTTGGGATCGTCCTTACCGATCTGTTAAGCCGAGACGAGGCGACCGGGTTTGCTGATCGATTGGCAAAGCGCCTGTCCGAACCATATACGCTCGACGGAAGACAGGTTTTCACGAGTGCCAAGATCGGCATTGCATATGGCAATTCGAAATATCCGGAGGCGGAAGACATTCTCCGTGATGCCGATATTGCGATGTACTATGCCAAAGACAACGCCGAGAATTATGTAATATTCGACCAAAAGATGCATATTCGCGCCGTGACGCGACTACAGCTCGAAACAGATTTGCGGTTTGCAGTCGAACGAAAAGAATTTGAACTCTATTATCAACCGATCATCAGCCTCGACACGGCGTCATTGAGCGGATTCGAAGCCCTGGTACGCTGGAATCATCCGCAGCGCGGCCTGGTGCCGCCCAATGAATTTATTCCGATCAGCGAAACCACCGGACTGATTATTCCGATGACGGTCCAGATCCTGCAAGAAGCCTGCGAACAGGTGGTTAAATGGCAGAGCAAGGTCGGAAGTGGCAAGCCGCTTAGCGTCGCAGTAAATTTATCGGGCAAGCACTTCGGGCATCCGGCGTTGGTAGACCAAATAAAGTCGGTTATCGCGGAAACCGGGATAAATGCGGCAAGCCTAAAACTGGAACTCACCGAGAGTGCGGTCATGGATAACGCCGAAACCGCGATCCTGATGTAAAAACAGATAAAGGACACGGGCGTCCAGATCAGCATCGATGATTTTGGAACGGGATATTCCAGCCTTAGTTATCTCCACCGATTTCCGATAGACCTATTAAAAATTGATCGGTCGTTCGTCAGCGCGATGGAAGAGAATACCGAAAACGGCGAGATCGTCCGGACGGTCATAGCACTAGCAAAAGCGCTCAACCTCAAAGTCGTCGCCGAAGGAATCGAGAGTATCCACCAGTTTCACCAATTGCGGATCCTGGGCTGTGAGTATGGCCAGGGATATCTTTTCTCGAAACCATTGCCGGTCGGTGACATTGAGCGGCTTTTGGAAGACAACAACCGGTGGCAAAAGATATTGCCCGATACCGGAATGCCGGTTGTTCCCGAAGCTCGCGACGCGTCAAAACTCCGTCTGGCTTTATAAAGACCGACAAATTATTCAGCAAAAATCTGCGGCCGCACACCTAACGGATGTGCGGTTTCGTATTGGTGGGCCAAATTTAACAAGACGCTTTCGGACCAAAAATTACCGACAAGCTGAAGGCCAATCGGAAGGCCGTCGTCGGATACTCCGCACGGAACGCTGATCCCCGGAACACCCGCCAGATTAGCTGATACAGTGTAAATATCACTCAAATACATAGCAATCGGATCATCCGAGCGTTCGCCGATCTTGAAAGCCGTTGAGGGCGATGTCGGAGTCAGAATGGCATCGCATTTTGAAAAAGCACGTTGATAATCACGTTTGACCAGAGCTCGAACCTTTTGAGCTTTTGCATAATAAGCGTCGTAGTAGCCGCTCGACAGGACATAAGTACCCAGCATTATCCGGCGTTTTACTTCGGGGCCAAAACCTTCTTCGCGGGTGTTAAAGTACATCTTCCTCAATTCGTCGGAGTGATCCGACCGAAAACCATACCTCACACCGTCAAACCTGGCCAGATTTGAGGATGCTTCGGCGGTCGCAATAATGTAATAAACGGCGATGCCGTATTTTGCGTAGGGAAGTTCGACATCGACGATTTTTGCACCCATCGCTTGGAAATGGTCGATAGATGCCATAATTTTTTCGCGAACTTCGTCGTCAAGGCCCTCGCCCAACAGGTCACGAGGAACTCCGACTGTCCTGCCGGCGATATCGTGGTCAAGGGAAGCTGAGTAATCGGGTACCGGCACATCTGCAGATGTCGCGTCCAACGGATCACGTCCAGCAATCACGCCTAAAACCTTAGAGACGTTCTGTGTAGACTGTCCGAAAATACCGATACTATCGAGCGAGGATGCAAACGCGACCAATCCGTAACGCGAGATCCGCCCATAGGTCGGCTTAAATCCCACTATTCCGCACAGCGAAGCCGGTTGGCGGACCGAACCGCCGGTTTCGGAACCAAGCGCCGCGCTCACGACACCTGACGCCACTGCCGCTGCTGAACCGCCAGAACTGCCACCAGGCACACGCGTCACATCCCACGGATTTTTTACAGCGCCGAAAGCCGAGGATTCGTTTGATGAACCCATGGCGAATTCATCCATATTTGTCTTACCGACGACAATCCCGCCCGCGGCGTTTAGCCGTGTTATCGCGGTCGCATCATATTGTGCTTTGTAATTGTGCAGAATATGAGAGCCGCACGAGGTGCGAAGTCCTTTGGTACAAATATTGTCTTTGACCGCGATAGCCAGGCCTTCAAGCCCGGTTTCGCCGCCGGCATCGAGGTCATCGGCCCGCGCGAGGGCATGTTCGTTCTCGATCGACAGAAACGAATTCAGCTGTGGATTAAGTTTCTCGGCCTTTTTGAGTGTGTTTTCTGTGCTGACGCGAATCGACATATTCATCAATTAGAAACTTTATTTATAAGCCATTTGTCCCCAAGCTTTACGGTTTCAACTAAAACTTCCTTCTGGTCGCTGCGAGTCTCATCGCGCCAAAGCAGCAGAACCTGAAATGTTGATTTCTCTGCTGAATTGGTTGAGCATTCACCGACCCTAAACGCCCTGGGGTAATTCTCCGTTGCCGTGAAATAATCGCTGACGGTTTCATTCGATCCGGCAAGTTCCTCGATCAGTTCCGGAGTCAGAAAAGCTTTGCGAGATCTTAAATTCTCTGGCGTCGAACTCATGTCGCTGCCGAAATGAAACGAGTAAAACCGCTTAACCGTATCTCTGGCCTCGGTGCATTGCGGAGCTTCGAGATTCGGCAGACTACAGCCAACAGCTAAAAACGCCATTCCTATAAACAAAGACCGCAAAACCCTCACTTTGGTGAGTTGAGCCTCAAGGATCGATCGTGAAAGGGCCGAAAAATGTAGTCTGCCGCCGGCACGCCTTTCCACTTCATCCGCTCGGAATTTCATACGGTTATAAAACCTTTGGAACTTGAAAATGCCCAGCAACCGCCGACGGAGCCTGATCGAGCGCCGCTTTTTGTCCCAGTGAATCGCCGGCATTATCTTCGCGAATCGTAAAAGTAGCTTCACCTTCGGTCGTTAAACCGCCAAGCATGGGTTCGATGTCCTCGATATCCAGGACGTTAAGCTGCTCTACGTATTTAACAATATTGGCCATCTGGGGCGTGTAGAGTTCGACCTCGGCATCGGT
>JBGTCS010000201.1:0-7101 GCA_041748715.1 Pyrinomonadaceae bacterium
GTGATCGCGGCATTCTGCTCGGGAATGGCATATAATCTGGTGCGAAGCCTGCGTGGCCGGGAGCATCCGCTGACTGTCGTGCTGCATTTTCAATTGGTCGGCGCGGTCTTAGGGTTGTTGAGCTTGTTATTTCAATGGGAAATGCCGAGCGGATGGGACTGGTTTTATTTATTTCTGATCGGCGCATTTTCACAGCTTGGCCAGATATTCCTGACCAATGCACTCCAACGGGAACGGATCGCCGGGGTAGCGATCATCAATTACACCGGTCTGATCTACGCCATTTCGGTTGGGTGGATAGTGTTTGGAGAAGCTCAGGACCTGGCATCGCTCTCCGGAATGGGCCTTGTGGTCATCGGCGTCCTCCTCAGCGTGTTATACGGACGGCGCCGACGCCAGATCGAACAATTAGAAGCAACCGCCGCATAGCCGACTGCCAGACTATTATATCGTCCCAGTTTTATGAAAGAAGTTTTGATAAAAGCTGCCATCGTCACTGTGAGCGACACGCGCAAATCTGAGAATGATACATCGGGGAATCGACTCGCCGAATTGCTGACCGCCTCAGGTGCCGAGATAAGCCAAACCTTGATCGTCACCGACGATCTCGAACATCTTCGCAATGTGCTCTATTCATTGACCGAGAGGGAAGATGTAAATCTGATCATGACGACTGGCGGCACGGGTTTTGGACCTCGCGATAATACACCCGAGGCGACGCGGGCTGTGATTGACCGCGAGGCTCCTGGCCTGGCGGAAGCGATGCGTCGCGAAACCGCTGCAAAAACTCCAATGGCGATGCTCTCACGCGGTATCTGTGGGATTCGCGGAAAAACGCTGATCATCAATCTGCCCGGTTCGCCAAAAGCGGTCGGGGAATGTTTCGAGGTCATTCGCCCCGTCCTCGCACACGCCATCTCGCTCATCTGCGGCGACACAGAACATTAGACCACTCGCTTTGTCGGTAGCACGACCGTGAGGGAGTGCCTCGCCATCGAGATTCTGGCGTTTCGCGTCGTTGGGCCATTATTGAAGTATGGTGAGAGGCCCTTCCTGACGGTCGGGCTACTGACACGGGTTGTGAGGGTACTGACTTTGGGCATCGACGGGTCACTAGGTCTCGCTTTGTCGGTAGCACGACCGTGAGGGAGTGCCTTGCGTTTGAGGTTATGGCCTTTGCGGGTGGCCCCGGCATATTTTTGAGGTCAGGGTGAGGCCCGCCCTGACGGTTGGGCTACTGACACGGTTTACGACAGGCCCGCCCTGACGGTTGGGCTACTGACACGGGTTGCGTTGGGCCCTTTTTCACGCGGGCCGGAGGTCATGGAGCTTTTGTCGGTTTAGAGGCTGGTTTCGTATTCTTGGCGCAATTACCGGCAACGGCAATGACCGCGAGCGTACGATAATATTTATCGTCCAACGCCTTGGCGTTTGCCAGCGACATCTCAAAATCCTTTTTGCTTAATTCGACAAATGTTTCTTCCAGGTTGTATCCGGGAGTATCGAATAAAGCATAAAACCCGAATCCGGTTCCAAATATTTGCCGTTGAACAGTGGTCGCAAAAATATCCGGCTCTTTCAGGTTGTTGGTAACGCGAATCGCCTCGCCCAATTCTTCGAGAGCGACCGAGTGATTGACCTTTTCGTACATATTGGTCAAACCCAACAATATCTGGGCTTTTGAGACAGAATTGTCGGTACTTCGGACAAGTTTTGAAAGACGGTTTAGGGTATCGAAAAAGCTCGCAACATCGATCGCATTTTTTGACTGAACGCCGGCGATATCAAACATTAAGATGGCACGATGTTCTATTTCGGGAACTTTTAGGGCATATTTCTCTGCGTCATCTAACCGTTTTTCTTTTATCGCAAGTTTTGAACGCAAAAACCAAAAGTAATTTATAGTTTCTTTCCGAACATTTTCCTCCTTAATCTTGCCTATCCATGGAATTACTAACTCAAACTGCTCGTCGTTTTTATCTCGCCACGTGACAAGCCGGACGATCATGAAGTCTGTTAATTTTCCTTCGCCATCTGCTTTTTCTATAGCGGCCAAACGTTCTTCAAAGGTCCCTCTCAGATCTGCCGTGTTTTTCTCTTTTGATTCCAGATCCTTTCTCATCTCTTCGCTTAATAGCGAAGCGGCTTGGGATTTTGCGATCGACAACTTTTGTAAAAGGTCCGGAAATCGCTCGATGACATAAGGTTCAATCTCACGAAGAGCCGACACCATATAAGCAGGTTCGGAGAGGTAAAAGCTTTCCTTGACACTATTCATGTCCTGCTCGCTGGACGCGTAGTTTGCAATTCGTGTAAAGAAAACATCCATAAACTGACGCTGAAGGGCTGGGTTTGGTACGAGATTGGGTGGGAACTTTGCTCCCATTTGAAATTTATCCACACCGAACATTCTCTCCATAGCAAATGGATAGGCGGATAGAAAAAGCAATCGTCTTGGGGTTTCGTTGCGATAATTCCGTAACGCATCGGAATATAATGTGTCGGCAAACTTCGGGTCGCTCTCATATAGAGCGAAGAATGTGGAATACCAACCGGTAACCAGTGGATATTTCATTAGTCGGCGATACAAATATCGGCTCAGCTCGGGATTTGATTTTACGTTTTGTTGAGCAAAGTACAGCAGATCGTCGACTTCGCGGGTTTTATCATAACCGTCCCGTTCGCCGGCAACCTTTTCATATTCGGCGAGCATTTGTTCGCTCAACTTTTTAGCCCACTCCGCGTCGAGTTTTGCGATCGCGCGGACAACTTCCATTCGCTGGTCGGGAAGTCTGGTTATCATGCCTTGCGCTTTTCCCTCCGGCTCTTTCTTTTCAAACCCGGTTTCCTTAAATCGGTCATCGGCCATTTTCCATGCCTCGGCTAAATAGGCCCGGGCGGTTGGCTGGTCAAACTTCCATAGGAAATCCGCCGAACGCAGCAGTATTTTTATACGCTTGACCGGTTCGACCACCGATTTGCTTTCCATTACCTGTTGTTCGACCAGCAGCTGTGCAAATTGAGCATTGCACGCCGCGCTCTCAGCTCCGGCGATCTGAGCGTAAGTTGGAATAGTGAGAATGAAGAAAGTGAAAATGGTGAAAGTTATGTATTTTTTCATATTCTTTTGGCTGCACCTTATCGGGCGTTACTCAACGAAGTTAATTATATCGATCTCGTTCATTATACTTTCCGTTTCGGTTAGGGCGACAATTATTTTTTGGTAATGGTTGATATCGTCGTAAGAAAGCTTGCGGCCTTTGCGATCTTTAAGCCATTTTTGAGCGGGTTGATAGCCGCCGATGTAAAAATTCCATGCGATCTCGGGGACGCCTGAAAAATATTGGGTGTCGTTGAAAAACACATCGCCGACGCTACCCTCCTTACGAAGGAGGGGTACGGCTTTAGCCGGGGGGTGGTTCTCTATTGCCACGTCAGAGAGAACCACCCCGTCAGACGAAGCGTCTGCCACCCCTCCTTCGTAAGGAGGGGAGCTTTTTGGCACGAACGCAATCTTTTCCACCATATTATCGCCGCCGACAGGAAAGCCGGTGATGAATTGGGTTACCTTAGGCGATTCAAGCAGATGTATCTGCCTCAGTTCGCCGCCCAAGGCGACTAGCTGCCAAAACGTCGCCGCGTCCTTTGGATAAGGCACACGCGGAAAGTCGATCTTCAGAAATTCCTTGTACTTCTGGCGGTAACTCGGGCTGTGCAGAACGGCGTAAATGTAATCGAGAATATCTATCGGAGCAAAGGCCATGTCGGCGTCTGAGGTGGCCTGCCTCGTCTCCGAGCGGCTGGCATTGTCGGCTTGGCCGTTCGCCGAGCGGCGAAGCTGTGCTTCGCCGTTGCTCGCCTCACCTTCATTGAGGCTATGCCTCGGATCGGCGGCAGAGCCGCCCGGATCATTAGGGTCATCAGACGGAAAAGCATAGCTTTTCCGCTCGGCGAGATGAGCAGTCGAGCCGGGGAACTGATTCCGCTCCACTACAAACGTGAGCCCGATAGCAGAGGCAATCTTTTCGACGATCTCTGAGTTGAGATTCGGAACACGGCCATACAAGTCCGATTGGTCACCAAGCGTGTGCTGGTCGCTATCGTTGTCGTTGTATTCGTAGAGCGGAAAGATCGATGTTATCTCGCTTGTTCGATTAGAAACGTAGCAGCTCTCAATGAACCGATCCGAAATAAATGCATGAACATACTGATCGCCGGTCTTAAACTGTTTGCAAAGGGTCAGCCCAAGATTTTTCACTTCAAGAAAATGCCAAACCAATTTCTCTCGTGACCTCTCGACCAGTTCCGTATTGTAGTAAATGAATCGCTTATCAAACGGACGGTAGTTGATTTCTTGAAGAAACTCATTGTCTGCTTCAATGTCGTAATGACTACTCACTGTCCGAAGAACGTCGTCCTTCTTCTCGCCAATCAAAATCTTGTCCTTTCCAGTAACAACGCCGACATTGTTAAGCGGAAACAGTTCCGTTATTGCGAAACCTGCATCGTATTGTGTCTGATTACCAAAATCCTTAGGAACCATGAAATAGTTCGGAGCGCTCGGATGAATCTCGGCAAAATCAATTGAGGCGAGTGATTCGCGAATAAGAATTTCGTACTTCTTTTCTCTCTTTCCAAATAGATCGCAATGATAAAATTTCGCCAAAGCGTCTTTCTTCTTATTTCCTGTCTTAACGAAAAGGTTTATTGAGACGCCTTGCATAATGTCAAAAACATTTTCGTCAACTGAACCGTCCTCCGCAGTTTCTTTCTTTTTGCTATTGCCGTGCAAATCAATCGTATAAATCTTGTCGTAGGTTTTCAGCAGATTCCAACGCATTCCACGGAATGTTGGATTGTCGAGAAAACCGTGCGGATTAATAAACGCAAGAACGCCTTCGCCGTTCTTTTCGATGAAGTGCTGGCCATAGCGAAGGAATTTTACGTAATCGTCGTTTATCCATTTAGGATTGCGTTCCTTTAGCTTCTCAATGCCGCCGGGTTCTTTCTTATAGTCGTCCATCAGCGACATTATCCATTCGCCTTTGTTCGCGCTCTCGCCGCTGTAAGGCGGATTGCCCATAACGACCATTACGGGCGTGTCGCGTTTGATGTGGTTTGCTTCGTTTGCTTCGGTGCTGAGCCAACTCGCGAATAGTGTGCCGGTATCGGGATGATATTCTTCGAGCGCGTTGGTCAGATAAATTTGAAAACGCTGTGTCCGGTCAATGCTCCCCTCCTTACGAAGGAGGGGTACGGCTTTAGCCGGGGGGTGGTTCTCTACGTCGGCATCCGGGTTACGTAGCTCAGAGGCAGTCGAGAGAACCACCCCGTCAGCCGAAGCGGCTGCCACCCCTCCTTCGTAAGGAGGGGAGCTTTTGTAGCCAGTCTCCGTCAGCAGCAAATCGAGCTTAAGATGAGCCATGGCGTATGAGGCCATGAGCAGCTCGAAACCGTTGAGACGCGGGATGAGGTGCTCGTCAACGTATTGGTTCCAAACGCCCTGCTGGTTCTCAAAGCCTTTGTAGATGTGTTTGATGACCGTCGCGAGAAAGGTTCCGGTGCCGGTCGCCGGATCGAGTATCTGAACCTTGTGAACTTCCTGTTCCTGCAGCTTGCCCTGTACATCGACCTTGATCGTTGTCTTGCTCGTATCGGTTAAACCGTCGGGCAAATTAAACTCACTCTTCAAAATGTCATCAACCGCACGGACAATAAAATCCACAACCGGTTCCGGCGTGTAGAAAACGCCACGAGATTTGCGAAGCTTTGGGTCGTACTCGGCCAGAAAGGTCTCGTAAAAATGCATGATCGGGTCATGCGTCTGCGTCGATTTGCCAAAGTTCTTGAGAATAGCCGCGACATCGGCGGCGCGAAATACGTCAGCGAGGGCGTCTACGATCCAAATGATACGGTCATCAAGATCATAGCCTGCGACATAATGAAACAGCTTGCGGAGGAAAGGATTCGTTTTCGGAATTTTTTCCGCGGCCTCCTGCCGCGAAAATGTATCAAGTTCGCGGTCGTGAAGACGGGCGGCAAACATTCCATAGGCGATAGTCTGTGCGTAAATATCGGCAAACGCTTTGGCGTCGATATCATGGATCAGAATATCCTTGAATGCCTTCAACTGGTCCTTGAGCGTGCTGTTTGCATGCGATTCCTCATCGCTTTCAAGTGCGTTTTTTATCACAAACGAAAGCAGTTTTGCCTTTTCTGCCATCATTTCCGCAAGTCGTTTAGAACTCTTTATCGTTTGCGGTGTTCGCGAACAGAATTCATTTAACAAAGCGGTAAATTCGGCAAAATTCTCCGGCAAGGTGACGATTTTTCCGCTTCGGATCTCGCCGATCTTTACTGTGGCGACCGATTTACCATGTACGTAAAAACGAAATTCTAAATAGTCGGTGAAAACCAGATTGTCGAGAGCATCGCGGTAACGATCAAATTGCTCTTTGAGGTTTTTGCCGCTGAGGTCAACACCGATATCTTTGGCCTCGATATATCCAATCGGAATATTTTTGCGCGTAATAACATAGTCCGGCGCTCCGCACTCGATACGCTTTGGCTCGTTGGTGGCCGCCACCTCGGGGACAAGTTCTTCGATCAAATGTTGAAGATCGCCGCGGAATGTATGCTCGGTGGCGTTGCCTTGAGCGAACCGCCTGGCAACGCTTTCTAAATAGGAGTTGATCGACATAATTCGGGATAGATTCACCCGAAATGTAGCATTTACCAGATTTGCGTGCAAGATAGAGCAACCGGGTGCGTTCCTTTAAACGTCAAACAAGCGTAAGGGCACCGACGCGAGAGAATACAATTTTGGGAGATCATTATGACGTTTAGATCATTTGCCGCGGTCGTCGGCATTGCTGTTTCGAGTTTATTTTTTGCTACACAAGTTCCGGCACAAGGGATTATCGTGCCGATCATTTGCGATATTCGGCCATGCCGGCCTATTCCGAGGCCCTTGCCGCGACCGCTGCCAAATGCTCTGCCGGTCAAATCGATCCAGCTCGACACCAAAATAAACGGCCAGGTGGCGACGACGCATGTCGAGCAGGTTTTTCGCAATGATACTCAATTCACACTCGAAGGAAC
>JBGTCS010000202.1:0-7405 GCA_041748715.1 Pyrinomonadaceae bacterium
AGCGAATCCCTCTCTTTTCCACTCATTAGTATTGCCCCCATTTTTCCCATTGATCACCTCCTTCTTTCGGATGATCAATCTTCAATCCACTGGGACATTTCTATTGAGTTCAATCTAGGACATTCTCATAGAGTTCTAACAATAACCGGGTAAGATTTGACATCGCTAAGTGGCTTATTTACACTTACAAATTCGCATCGAGTCTCACACTTAATGCAAAACGTGGCCAGATAGCTCAGTTGGTAGAGCAGCGGACTGAAAATCCGCGTGTCGGCGGTTCGACCCCGTCTCTGGCCACCATTTAGATCTAAAAAAGACCGTCTTTACGACGGTTTTTTTGTTTTTTAAAGTTTGAAATTCTTGGTAAATTCCGGTTCGGCAATCAGCAACTCGTCAACGTGTCAGATGTACGACATAGTTTTTTAATTTGCTGTGATAGATTTAGATGAACCCGATATGGAACCACTCGCCAATCAGATACGGCCGCAAAACCTGAACGAATTTGTCGGGCAGAGTCATCTCGTCGGCGCGGGCAAGCCTTTGCGGCTGGCGATCGAGCAGGGGCATATCTTTTCCTTTGTTTTGTGGGGCACGCCGGGCACCGGTAAAACAACGCTGGCGCGGATTTATGCAAACGCGATCAGGGCCGAGTTTTTCGAGCTTTCCGCCGTTTCCGCCGGGAAAGACGATATTCGCCGGATAATCGGCGAAACTAAAAAGGCAAAAGTAAAAAGTCAAAAGGAAGAACAGATCGACCTTAGCCTTCAAAGCCCAAAGACCGAAAACCAAAGGCCAAAATTGCTTTTCCTCGACGAGATTCATCGTTTTAACAAAGCCCAGCAGGATTTTTTGTTGCCGTATGTTGAGAATGGCGAACTCGTATTGATCGGTGCGACGACCGAGAATCCGAGTTTTGAGGTCATTCCGGCGTTGTTATCCCGACTGCGGGTATTTGTTTTGGAGGAATTCTCCGACAAAGACATGGCCGCGATCATCGACCGCACCGGGTTTGAACTCACTCCGGATGCCAAACAGTGGCTTGTCGATATGGCCAACGGTGACGCTCGTCAAGCGATCACGATGATCGAGAACACGTCGAGGCTTTACGATGAAATAACGATCGAGACCCTAAAAGAAACCCTGCAATCCAAGTTCCTACGTTACGACAAAAAGGGCGAAGAGCATTACAATGTCGTCAGCGCTTTTATCAAATCGATGCGTGCCAGCCGCCCCGACGCAGCGATGTATTATCTCGCCCGCATGATCGAATCCGGCGAGGATCCAAAATTTATCGCCCGTCGGATGGTCATCTTCGCTTCCGAAGATATCGGCCTCGCCCAGCCGACCGCATTGGTCGTAGCAAACGCGGTGTTTCAGGCGGTGACAACGATAGGTATGCCGGAATGTATTCACAATCTGGCCCACGGCGTCGCTTTTCTCTCGAACGCTGCAAAGGATCGCTCGGCTACTAACGCGATCGGTGCGGCGATGGAAGACGCTAAAAAGCATGGCAACCTTCCCGTTCCGATGAAGATAAGAAACGCCCCGACAAAGCTGATGAAAAACCTCGGCTATGGCAAAGACGAAGGCAAAGATCCAGATGGCGATCTGATGCCTGAGAAGCTTCGCGGCAAAAAGTATTTTGAATAGTAAGGAGTCAAATTATGAATCGATTGACGTTCGCCCTCTTCGCTGTTTTCACATTATGTATTGGTGCAGCGGCCCAAACCGACAAAGATTTCGTCTCGACGCGTGAGATGGATCGCATCAACTGGATGGAATTCAAGGACATCGTTCCTTCGCGGACAAACACTGTGCTGCTCCCGACCGGAACGCTTGAGCCGCACGGCGTGATCAACAACGGTGCGGACAACACGGCTCCTTTTGCCATTGCCAAAACGATCGCACGGCGCACGAATGCCATGATCGCACCGACGCTGCCTTACGGTATAACCGGTTCGATGGAGTCATATCCCGGGGCGTTCCAGATCACAGAGGCGGCGTATCGGCCATTTATCAAACAGATCATCGAAGGCCTGGCAAAGAATGGATTCAAAAACATTATTATTCTCAACGGCCACGGCGGGGGCCAGACGGCCGTTTTGCAATCAGTCGCGGCCGAAGTTGCTACCGAGAAAAAGGTGCGAACGCTTGTCATCAATTGGTGGTCGTTTGCATCGGACGAGACCAAAGAGGTTTTTGGCGAAGACGGCGGCCATGCCGGTTTAAATGAAACCGCGTTTATTCAGGCGATCGATCCAACGCTCGTTCACAAAGAAAAATACACCGGGGCCGAAATGACGACGCCGTACCCAGCGGCGGGCACGTGGTCGGCGGTACCGTTTCCGTCGTCGATCGGGCTTTACCAAAAGGGCCAGGGCTTTCCCAAATTTGACCAGGCGAAGGCCGATCTCTATTACAAGAAAGTAACCGACAAGATCGCCGATTTGGTCAACGATATCGTTAAAAAGTGGAATTTAGCGGGTCTCTAAACTCGGGCGGAACCAACTTTACATATTCGATTTCGTCTAATATTATGACCCAAAGATACAGAACATCATTATTTATAATATGAGAGACGCCGCTACATCATTATCGACGCGCTAGGCTATTTTGGACGCAACCGATCGGCTTTTGGCCCAGAATGGCTACAAGAAAATGACGATCGACGACCTCGCCCAAGCGGTCGGTATCGGCAAAGGCGGTCTGAATCTGCATTTTGCAAGCAATCAAGAGATAGCCTTCCCGCATTTAGACCCGATCATCGACCGATTAAACAAATCATGAGAGCGATCGCCCCAAGGCGATGAGTCTGTCGAACAAACAACGGCCCGTTTGATCCGTGGGATGTCGAGCGAGGCCATGCGGTAGGGCAAACTGATCCTAGCGTTTCCAGTAATTGCTAATTTTGAGATCGAGCATCGGGAACGCGCAATATTCAACGTTTCGCCCCGACTCGCGAAGTTTTTCGACCATTAAAACCGCAGCGTCGGCATTTCGCGTGTGAACAATTATTGTCGCCGCCCGCTGAATATCGGGCCGATCATGCAGATATTCGGCGATCGCGTAGCCGGTCGAGCCAAAATCGTCGTGGTCGTTTGATTCGTAATGATGGGGCAATAGGTCATGGTCGAGGAATATCGCGTCATAATTAGCGTCGTTGAGCAGAGTTTTCGCTTCGTCAACCGTCGCCGCTATAAAGAGATTGTCGCCCTCAAACCTTTTTTTGAACCAACGATGTCGACGAATATCATCGTCCAGTAACATCACGCTGATCGGTGCCCGCTCGGCTCCCAGATCGGCCAGCCCGAGTCTTATCATTAAACTTCGAAATATACTCATATATGCTTAGATCAAGTGACAATATAACATAACGTTACGGTGCCTGCCGACGTTGCCTTGTTTTCAAAAACGTCGGTGTTATAATCCATTAAACCGACCCAAAGTTTTAATCCAATGCCGTCAGAAAAAGCGAATTCACATAAATTAAAAGCCGTTCCCGACCTCGTAAAAGCCGCGGGTTCCGATTCTATTTCGGACGAATCGGACGAATGCCCAAAATGTTACGGCACCGGAATGGAGATAGTTCCGGGAAAGGGTGCGCGAATCTGTTCGTGCCGAAAACGCCGGTCACAGCTCGGACAATTTGACAGCGTTCGGCTGCCAAAGCGGTATGACGGATTTCATTTTCACAATTACAAACCGCAAACCGTTTCTCAGGAAACTGCATTCAAATTCGCAACTGGCCTGACAATGGAATATCCGGCGGTCGACCGTGGACTTTTGCTGATGGGTAGCGTTGGTGTGGGGAAAACCCATCTCGCGGTTTCGATATTAAAAGGTTTGACCGAACGAGGATTTACCTGTTTGTTTTACGAGTTTCTCTCGCTGCTTAAAGAAATCCAGGGCTCATACAACCCAAATACTCAGGCCTCCGAACTCGGCGTTTTGGCTCCGGTTCTAAATGCCGATGTGCTGGTTCTGGATGAGCTGGGTGCATCAAAACCGACCGACTGGGTCCGTGACACAATGGCACACGTCATCAACACGCGTTACAACGATAAAAAATTGACGATATTTACGACTAATTATTTGGATGAAAGGCGAAATGACAAAGAAGAGACTTTGGAGGATCGCATTGGGACCCGGCTGCGTTCGCGCCTTTTTGAGATGTGTAAAACTGTGTCGATCGAAGGCAAAGACTTTAGAAAAAAATTCGATCAATCCCTGACAGCCAAGAAATAGCGTCTTTCTTTAATCAATTGATCGCCTCACTTGCTTCGTACGGAAGCAAACGAAACTCAGAATTAATAATTCCCCGCCACGATAGTCGACTTGATCCCACTTGCTTCTTGGGCGATCTTTACGCCGACGGACGCACCGATACGTGTGGCACCGGCCGCAAACATCGCGCGAGCGTCCTCAATTCCCTTTACGCCGCCTGATGCCTTCACGCCCAGCGAACTTCCAACCGTGTGCCGCATTAGAGCGACGTCATTGGCGGTTGCCCCGCCTTTTGCAAAGCCAGTAGAGGTTTTCACAAAGTCGGCACCGGCGTTTTTTGCGGCCAAACAGGCCCGGACTTTTTCTTCGTCAGTGAGCAAAGCGGTTTCGATGATCACTTTGCAAAGGATCTTGTTCTCATGTGCTGCCTCGACGACCGCTCGGATATCGTCCTCGACCAAACAGTCATCGCCAGACTTTAACGCCCCGATATTGATAACCATATCCACTTCTCGTGCGCCATTGAATATCGAGCGTCGGGCCTCGTAAGCCTTGACGTCGGGAAGTGTTGCCCCCAGGGGAAATCCGATTACGGTACAGACGGGCACACCGGTACCTTTTAGGAATTCGGCTGCTTTTTTTACCCAACCGGGATTTACGCAGACAGAGGCGAATCCGAATTCGGCGGCTTCGTCGCAAAGTTTTTTAATGTCTGCTTCGGCCGCATCGGGCTTGAGAAGTGTGTGATCGATCAGACTTGCCCAATCGTGTGCCGTTGCCGTCTCACCTAAAACAATTCCTATCCGCTCGGCCCCGGCATCTACGATCCGCTGGACATCGGCGTGGCAAAACGTCGGGCAATATTCTTCGCCGCCGAGTTTTGCCAGAACCATATCGGTTATCTGGTCGATCAATTGTTCGTAATTGCCGTTTTGCTGCATTTTCTTGATCCTAATTTTCTATCGTCGATATTGCTTTTCTATATTGTCGATCTTGCCGACACGTTTTTTGTGGCGTTCCTCGGAAATGTCGGTCGAGAGAAACGCCTCGACTATCCGTTTTACCTCATCAAAACTGTTTTGTCCGGCCCCGAGCGTCAGGACATTTGCTCCGTTATGTTCGCGCGAATTTTTGGCAAGTGCATCCGAATAGCACGCCGCCGCCCGGACATTGGGCACTTTATTGGCAGTCATCGCACTTCCGATGCCGGCCCCGTCGACGATAATTCCGATATCGACCTGGCGACCGGCGACGGATTTTGCGACTGCGTGTGCAAAATCTGGATAATCGACCGCGTCTTCGCTTTCTGTTCCAAAATCTCTCACCTGCAGGCCAAAATCAGTAAGAAAATCCTTCAACTGTTCTTTCAACTTAAATCCGCCGTGGTCAGAGCCGATTGCGACCGACCGCACCTTTGTAGTGTTTTGTCGAGACTCCTTCGTGATCAACTCGATCTTCCTTTCAGAAATAATATCCTGAGCAAGCGAGGTAAATTTCACGTTTTGAGCGACCCGCAGACGCGAGCCGGATTCAAGCCCGCGAAGGTCGTCCTCGGTCAAAAGTGTCTTTGCGGACTCGTCCCGGTCGAATTCTCGCCCCAGTTTTTCCTGCAATGAGTTCACAATTACATGCTGTGGCTTAAATTCAGTATCAACGGCTTTAGTAGTGTCGACCTCGGTGGGGACACTGCTCAGCACTTGCCGCACCAAAGCCCGGACGCGATCCCGTGTTTCTTTATTCTGATCGGACATAAATTGAACGAAGAGATCAACCAACTTGAAAGTTAACCTATGTTTGAATAGTATTTCTAAATACCGATTCTTTCAAACCAACGAGGAAAATATGGCGGCTGAGTCCACAAAAATAGCGATGACCGAGTTTACCAACCCTAATCTGGAAGTCCTTTATTCCGAGGAACAGATCCAAACGCGTATAAAAGAATTGGGCGATCAGATCACCCGCGAATATGCTGGCAAAGAACTTGTGTTGGTGGGGGTATTAAAAGGATCGTGCATTTTCCTCGCTGACCTCATGCGAGCTATCGATCTCAGTTTAACGATCGATTTTATGTCGGTGTCGAGCTACAAGGACGGTCAAAAATCGACCGGCGATGTCGAGATTCTAAAGGATCTCAGCAATTCGATCCGCGGCAAAGACGTTTTGGTGGTCGAGGATATTGTCGACACCGGCCTTACACTGTCGCGTCTGCTTGAGATCCTCGGAACGCGCGGAGCAAACTCGATCAAACTGGCGAGTTTCCTGGACAAACCGGAACCACGCATCAAGAAAGAGTTAGTCATTGGCTACACAGGTTTTGTCGTGCCGAACAAGTTCGTTGTTGGTTACGGGCTAGACGCCGCCGGCCGCTATCGCAACCTCCCGTTTATCGCCGTGGTCAAAGATCCGTCTGTTGCTTAACTCCAATAACGAAGCACGGGTTTAAGCCGATGGAAAATTGCGGGATCAGATGATCAATTTAATTCGAGTCTGAGATTGACCTGCCATTTTGTTTTCCGTATAATTTGAGTTTTTCGACTTGTGCAGAAAATGCACGGGTAAACAGGAGCGAACACAAGAGATGAGTTACGCAATTATTAGAACAGGCGGAAAGCAGTTCGCAGTTACTGGCGGTGAAACGCTGCGCGTGCCAAAGATCGATGAAAAGGCCGGTAAAAAAGTTGAGCTCAGTGCTCTTCTTATCGGTGAAGGCAAAGATGCCAAGATTGGCGGCGATGCAACGGTAAATGCGACGATCGTTTCCCATGGAAAAGCGGATAAGATCATCGTTTTCAAAAAGAAACGCCGAAAACAGTACAAACGTAAACAAGGTCACCGTCAAGGTTTTACAGAAATTAAGATCGAAAAAATTTAGTGACGGGTTATTTGTTATGCATGAATAGCTAAAAAAGCTATTAACTCATAACTCACAACCCATAACTGACAACTATAAAGATATGGCACATAAGAAAGGTGTAGGTTCATCCAGAAACGGCCGCGACTCGAACGCACAGCGACTCGGCCTCAAAAAATTCGGCGGCGAGCATGTTCTCGGCGGCAACATATTGGCACGTCAGCGTGGCACGAAATGGAAACCCGGCAATAATGTCGGCAAAGGTAAAGACGATACTCTATTTTCGCTTATCGAAGGATTTGTGAAATTTGAGAACAAGGGCCAGAAAGG
>JBGTCS010000203.1:0-2790 GCA_041748715.1 Pyrinomonadaceae bacterium
GTGAAAAGGCGGTTAAGGGCGGTACGATCACAATGACTTCGGTAATCACAGATACGGGCGAACGCAAACCAATGTTCGGACATACGGCGAGGCGTATCAAAACCTCGATGACCTCACGGTCATCACCCGATGCCTGCTCTAAGAACGACATGAGTGTGGAAACCGATGGCTGGTATGTCGACCTGCCTTTATTTTCATGCCCTGTCGAGCTTCCGCGCAATCCGATGGGAGGTCCTGAACCCAAACGCGAATGTACCGACCGAATGGTTGTCCGATCGTCCGGCGGCGGAAAATTGGGATTTCCTCTGGAGTTTACGCAAACGATACGAACCGGCGGCGGTAGCGATTCGTTCACTCAAACACTCAGTACTATTGAATTTACAAAAGCGGTTCTCGATGATGCGTTATTCGATATTCCGGCAGGTTTTGCACTGGCAAAATCGTCTCAGGACCTTTATGGACAGCCCGATTTTTCGGCCATGATGCGCTCTCAAATGGAAAACGAGGAAAATGGAGCTATTCAAACTTCCCCGACAAAGACGTCCTCCGGATCAATGGATTCGGCGGCCAAAAAAAAGGGCATCATCCGTATTGGAGTGCTCCCGCCCACTAATCGTGGGGGCGAAACCATCTCACTTAGTGATATGCAGTCCTTTCTCGCTGCAAAGTTGACCTCAGGTAATTTTGAGGGTGTCGCAATCGGCAGCGAAGCCGCGGCAGGTTCGGCCGAATGTGATTTTGTGCTGTCCAGTGATTTTTCTAAGCTAAAACAGTCGGCAGCCGGAAAAATAGGCGGAATGTTTGGCAAGGTCACGAATACGGCGATCGGCGGCAATTTTGATGCGCAGGTCGATTTTAAGCTTGTTTCGCTCAAGACTGGGCAAACGGCAATGCAAAACAAGGCAGCGTCTAAAACCGATACGGATGTAAACCGAGCTGCTGAGACGGTTTTGTCCATGGCGGCTAAGACCGTGCTAGAGGCTGTTATGAAACAGGCTCCGTAACTACTTCATAATTGCGATCCGAGCGGCCAAATTCGTTTAAGAAAACAACTCGCCGCATTCGAAATAATCGCCATAGCCGGGTTAAAAATTCAATAGTTCCCGCTTGATCAGCGATGCCGCGCGGCCAAACTACGCGCGGCATTTTCACTTTCACGCAGCGAATTTGGTATTATCTAAACTTCGCAAAAACTAATCCGGCCTTTTCGATTTAGTACCGTATAAAGATGAGATATATTCCAAATTCGCCCGAGGAACGTGACGAGATGCTCGCCGTTGTCGGGCTTTCAAATGCAAAAGACCTTTTCCGTTCGATTCCCGAAGATGTTCAGCTAAATCGGGCTTTGGCCGTAACCGATCCGCTGGCCGAACCCGAGGTTATCGCCGCGATGGAATCGATGGCCGCAAAAAATACGGCTGCGACCAAGCCTTCGTTTCTCGGCGCCGGGGTCTATTCCCATTTTTCGCCGACCATTGTCGATCATCTGATCCAGCGATCCGAATTCTTCACATCCTATACGCCCTACCAGCCCGAGATATCTCAGGGAACCCTGCAATATATCTTTGAATTTCAAACTCTGGTCTGCCAGTTGACCGGAATGGAAGTTGCGAATGCGTCGATGTACGACGGATCAACGGCGATGGCCGAGGCGTATCTGATGGCTCAGCGAGTGACCCGACGGGACAAGATCGTCGTCGCTGAGAGCGTCCATCCTGAATATCGCGAAGTAGCCCGAACCTATACCCAACACGGCGCGGCAGAGATCGTCTCGGTTCCATTTGATGAGAGATCGGGCCGCGTCTCAAACCTTTCGGCTTTAGACGAATCGACTGCGGCTTTGGTCGTCCAGTCGCCAAATTTTTTCGGCTGTATCGAAAACCTCGAACGCCTCGCCGCTGCCGCACACGCTGTCGGAGCCTTGTTTGTCGTTGTCGTGACCGAGGCGATCTCGCTGGGTCTGCTCAAATCGCCCGGAGCCTGTGGTGCCGACATAGTGGTGGGCGAAGGACAGTCGTGGGGAATTCCGATGGGCTTTGGCGGGCCGCATGTCGGGCTATTTGCAACCCAGAATAAATTCGTCCGACAAATGCCGGGCCGTTTATGCGGCGTTGCTTACGACAAAAACGGGAACCGCGGTTTTACACTGACCCTTTCAACGCGCGAACAGCATATCCGCCGCGAAAAGGCGACGTCGAACATTTGTACAAATCAGGGCCTGATCGCCCTCGCCGCGACGATCTATATGGAAACGATGGGCAAACAGGGCCTTCAGGAAGTCGCAGTTCAAAACGCTCAGAAAGCTGGCTATGCCGCCAAACAGATCGCGGCCATCGACGGATACGAGATCGCGTTTTTGGCTCCGACATTTAATGAATTTGTGGTTCGCTCGTCCAAACCCGCGACCGAAGTTTTAGCAAAACTCAGAACGGAAAATGGTATTATCGGCGGACTTGCCCTGTCGCAGTATTACGACGACCGGCCCAATGAATTTCTTGTCTGTGTGACGGAAACGAACACACGGAAACAAATCGATGAGCTTGTTGGATCGTTGGCGGCCGTTTAGTCAGATGATCTATGTACTGACCGAGATACTGCTCTGCATCGGACCGCTTTTCTTGATCAATTTTACGGGTCTGAGGAATGAAAGCGAGGACGATTCCGCGGATGATCGGCATTACTATGAATTTCGGAACGGACGTTTTGTCTTTCTAAAAACGATAAAAAGGAGAGCGAGCGATGAAACTTCTCAATCGAAAACCGTTTCCCGACATTGATCGTCGGGCATTT
>JBGTCS010000204.1:0-9383 GCA_041748715.1 Pyrinomonadaceae bacterium
GCGATCGTTTCATCGATCCGCTTGCAGATCTCGTCGATCGAATGAACGTATGTATCCGGCTTGCCTGGCCGCCGGTAAAACGCACAAAATGTGCAGACGACGTTGCAGACGTTGGTGTAATTGATGTTGCGGTCGATGATGTACGTGACAACGTCGCCCGGACTTTTTTGTTGCCGTATTTCATCAGCCGCGAGGCCGATGCGGACAAAATCGCGTGATTCGAGCAGAGCGGTTGCATCTTCGGCTGTCAGGCGTTTGCCGCCGATGGCTTTATCGAGTATTGGTTGGATCATTTTCACTTCACGTTCATTCTAACAAAACGGGGGGGAAATTAACCACAGAGAACACAGAGGACACGGAGGGAATAAGGAAACACGTAAATTTCCCTATCTCTTCTCTGTGCTCTCTGTGGCCTCTGTGGTGAAATAAAACTTGATGGCTAAAAAGATAAAATTCAAAACCGAGCTCACGATCTCTTCGACCGGATCGGGCTGGCATTTTTTGATCGTTGAGAAAGAGGTCGTCGCAAAGTTTGGGTTTCCCGATAAATTCAAACGCGTCGTCTGTTCGATCAACGGCAGCAGTAGTTTTCAATGCGCACTGATGCCGTGGGGCGAGCTCTTTTACATTATTGTCAATAAGAAAAAACGAGACGAAGTAGGCGTGAGCGCGGGTGACACAGTGGATGTTTTGCTCGAAAAGGACGAAAGCAAATACGGCCTGCCAATGCCCGAGGAATTTCGCGAAGTTCTCGATCAGGACCCGGACGGCGACCGCATGTTTCACGCCCTAACCGCTGGTAAACAGCGCTCGATACTTTATCTTTTGGGTAAAACAAAAGACATCGATGTTCGCATCCATCAGGGCCTGATCATCGTGGAACATTTGAAAGACAATGACGGCAAGATTGTCGATAAAAAGCTTTATGAAGAGCTGAAACGACCGATATTCGATGAGGCAGTTCGTTCAAACAACCATTTGTGACACTTGAGCAAAACTTAACTTGTGATTGTTATCGACAAAACCATTTTTTGATGCAAGGTCAAAAAAAAGATTCATTCCGCTGTGCATATCGCTGTCGATAGAATAGGAAATATTTTTAGATAAATATTCGCGAATCTCGGCTGCGTCCAGTCCGATCTCTGAATCGTAATTTGCCACGATCTCGTCGATATGTGCCAGTCCCTCGCCACGTGCGGCGGCGAAGTCGATTTCACATTTTTCTTGCCGTGTCATCCACATTGCAAAGACAAAACCGAGGCCGGTGTGTCGATGCCAAAGTTCCGCGAGATCGAACGATTTTAGATTTTGGATTTTAGATTTTGGATTGTAGGACCCAGTCGCTATGGCTCCCGGTTCTGACAAATCCGCACTCCGCAATCCGCGATCCGCAGGGCTCGACCCAGTCGCTATCGCTCCCGGTTCTGACAAATCCGCATTCCGCAAACCGCGATCTGCAATCGAAAGCGCCGGGTCGCCGATCAGCAGAGCGGCGTCCGAGGTCGCAAGCATCGCATCGAGATCGGGTGCAGAGTCTCGCCATTCGGGTTCGAAACCTAAAAACTCGCGAAATATTATTTTTGTCAGAATGGCCGAGGTCTTTGACGATGTGTCGAGTGCAACGCTGCGAACATCGGCGAGATCCTCGCCCTTTGTAATCAGACAGACGCTCCGCACACGCTTTTTGGCACCGACACAAACATCGGGAATCAGCCGGACGCCCTCGATCATCTGATAGGCGATAACCGGTACTAGTGCCGCGTCGACACGGTTTTGGGCAAGCAGCTCCGCCGATCGTGACGGAGCGTTATCGAGAATTATCTCGACCTTGCCGTGATTTTTGCCATACAAAAACGACCAGATCAGCGGTGCGGTGTTCGAGTAGCTTGAGGCTGAGATTCGCATAGATCAAAAAGGATTTTAGGCCATAATGTCCTGAAATTCGGGAGTTTCATCTATCACCTTTTTTGCAAACTCGCAGGTTGCGATGATCTTCAGATTGTTTTTTCGTGCATGATCGACGACCGCCGCGACCAGGTCTTCACCTATGCCTTCGCCGCGAAGCTCCGGTTTGACCTCGGTGTGATAGACACTGATGACGCCGGGAGCCGAGTCAAAATAAGCGATCTCGGCCAACCGTTCCCCTTCTTCATTTATAAAAAACCTTCCCTTTCGGCCCTTTTCCTCGTGTTCTATCTTCATCATTTATTCAGCGTAAATAGAAAGCGCTGTGTAAGGCAAATCTTGTTTGAATTTTGCTTTTCGATTATTCTCTAAAACTACGATGAAAATATACGATGTAACGGTTACGATCAGCGACGAAACGCCGATCTACAAGACTGATCCGGGGGTCGAATTTGGTTCGCACCGAGCGATCGCGGGCGGCGATTCGGCAAATGTATCAAAGATCTCGATAGGGGTGCATACAGCGACCCACGTCGATGCGCCAAATCATTTTATCGACGGCGCAAAACGCGTTCACGAACTCGATCCCGAAAAGCTCGTAGGTCCATGCCGCGTTATCGAGATCCCAACCGATGTGTTGGCGATCGAACCGGAACATCTGGGCGACATCAGCGGCGTGACTCGTGTGCTCTTCAAATCGAGGAACTCGGAGTTTTGGACGACGCCGGAACTTGGGTTTCGAACTGATTACGCCTACCTGACTCCGGCGACGGCCCGGCTATTGGCCGATAATAACGTTGTGCTCGTCGGCATAGATTACCTCTCGATAGAAAAATCCGGCTCGCCCGGCCATCCGGTTCATATTGCGCTGCTTGAAAAAGAGACCATCATTCTCGAGGGCGTCGATCTCCGCAAGGTCCCAGCCGGCGAATACGAAATTATGTGTCTCCCGCTAAAATACGACGGAGCAACGGGCGACGGTTCACCAGCTCGCACATTTCTGCGTGAGATCTAGCGTGAATATCGTTAACGACCGATCCTACCGCGAACGCGTTTATGAGATCGTCCGCCAGATACCTGCCGGTAAGGTAATGACTTATGGGCAGCTCGCCATTATATTGGGTGAGGGATACACGGCTCGTACGGTCGGATACGTTATGCATGCCGCCGGTGATGACGTGCCGTGGCAGCGAGTTATTAATTCGCAAGGCAAATGCTCGACGGGTCGGCTGACGATACCGATGAATTTGCAGCAGGAATTACTGGAGGCCGAGGGGATTGTTTTCGACAACAACGGAAAATGCGATGTAGGAGAGTTTCGATGTTTTCCCGATGGCTTTGAGCCAGATGAGGACGAACAGATAAGTCTTTTTTCTTGAGTCACGAATCATTTGATTTTGATTCTTTATCCTGTTCTAGCCTAGAAATGAATTGTCCTAAGAGAGGTACTGCGAACGAGTAGTTTCCAAATCGTGTTTTGTATATAAGGCCTGCATCGGCAAGTTGCTTAAGCAGTTGATTTACATGACTGTTACTAAAAGCTTTCCCAGGAGCTTTCAGAGACATATCCACAATTTCCTGAACAGTAAACTCATCGTCACAATTAGGAAGTACACTTACTACTCTAAGTAACTCACGCTGCCGATCTGTCGTCTTATTCCACCTTCCAGCGAAAAAATCAGTATCTAGTTTTCTCACTATGCCTTCGAATTGAATAACTAACTCATTGTCAGAATCAATCGTTTGAATTATTAGATCAAAGGCCTCTCTACATATAAATTGAATGAAATAAGGATATCCGGCAGAGAGTTCAATTATCTGATTTACACCGTACTCGGTAAATTCTACGGGCGAATTCTTGTCATCAATTGGCTTTTGTATCGCTTCTCGACTGGAACTCTTATCGAGCTTCGTTAACGTGAGTACGGTAAACATTCTCTCCGAAAAGGTTCTCGATGCAACAAGCTTGGGAAACAGGGTAGGTAAACCAGTTAGCACCAGCATAATCGGAATTTCTTTCTTTTGAATAGACTGAAACACATCAAGTAAAATTGATAGAGGATGCTCATCTTTACTAGCCTGATCGCTTAGATTCTGAGCTTCGTCGTACGCTAGAACAATACCCTTAATAGTAGGATTTGAGATCCTTACGTGTTTCCAGACAAATTCCAGTACAAATTTTAATTTATCAGAGACCAATCCGGGGGTTTTTTCAAAAACCTCCGCTAAAAACCCATAATCCAACCTAGTTACCGTCTTCTCATAGGAATGAATAAACCCAATGTTTTTTATTTCTTGAGCTGTGACTTTGATACTGGATGTCAGCGAAGCTACATCAGTGATCAGCCGAATTGCAAGATTCTTTTCGCTTATACTTGCAGATTCAGAAACATCGGTACCCACCCATAACCAACCGTCACTGATTGCGATGGGTTTTAAGGTATCCAACAAAACCGTCTTTCCGACTCCACGTAAGCCTGTCAATACCAAGTTTTCAAGTATTACACTCTGCTTTAATAGCTTCTTGAATCCCTGTTTTTCTTTTTCTCGTCCAGCAAGATATGGTGGCGGATGGCCTGCACCGGGTCTAAAGGGATTTTGAAACGTCTGATTGCCCATAAAAGATATTCTAAATTAGAATCTATTATCCGGTCAACTAAATTTATTGATTTATATAAATTTATACCAATGGCTAATTAATGATAATTTTTAATTCCTTTACCGTCCCCACTTCAGCTTATTTCTCAGAACATCAAAATAATTACGGTTAGCAGGATGCACTAGATTGAATGTTGTCTTGCTTTTGCGGATCACGATACGGTCGTTGGCGAGCATGGTGTATCCCGTTTGGCCGTCGAGACTCAGGATTACGCCTTCGTTTTCGTTATGGAGCGTGAGTTCTATAACCGCTGTGTCAGGGACGACGAGGGGGCGGTTTGTTAGAGTGAACGGGCAGATCGGCGTCAGAACGACGGCGTTCATCGACGGATAAACTATCGGACCGCCGGCGGACAGATTGTATGCGGTCGAGCCGGTCGGCGTCGAAACGATCAGGCCGTCCGCGCGGAATTTGTTGACAAACAGGTCATTAAATTTGACCTCGATATCGATGATCCGTGCCAAGGCAGCTTTGTTTATAACGACATCATTCAAAACCCTGCCCGTGACAAGCACCGCGTCATCTCGCCAATGTTCGGCTTCGAGCATGACTCGGCGGTCGATCTCAAATTCCCCCTCGATGATCGTTTCGAGGGCGGGTATCATTTCTTCGATTCGGAAATCAGTTAGATATCCGAGACTCCCGTAATTAATACCGAGTACAAGCACATCGGCGTCACCAATGATGCGGGCGGTTGAGATCATGGTGCCGTCGCCGCCGAGTACCACGATCAGATCGCCATTTTTAGCCTGAGGTTTATCCGAGCGGATCTCACCGGCCGACATAGTCGCCCACGACTCTTTTACGCCGCGAGCCGCTAGCCACGCCGAGAGTTCGGCGGCCGTCGCCCTGGCTTCCGGATGATCCGGCTTAACAACTATGCCGACTGATTTTATCTGCTTACCTGCCATTTGGTGCGGTTATCTCGTTTATCATCAAGGAAATGGCCCGAAACTGCAAGTATTTATCTCGGGGCGGAGGCTATGACATTGGTTTTCGCTATTGTTTTTGCTAGAATTGCGGTTTGTTTCACGTGACCGAATTCAAATTATATTTTCGCTAAATAGGTAATCGTCGATGTTAAAGTTTTTCACTCGCCTTGAGAAGACCAGAAATTTCCTTCTTCTCACTTTTTCGATTGTCATGGTCGGCAGTCTTGTATTTTTCTACACGCCTTCCAGCAACACCAATCTGGCTAATCTGGTTCAGAGCGACGAAACGGTCGCATCAGTCGCCGGCAATAAGATCAGCGTTGGCGAACTTGTGCGGCAAAAGGAAAATTACGCTCAATTCAGCCGACAGAGCTTTCCGTCAAAAATGATACTTGACGGACTGATCGGTAGTCGAATCTCGCGTGTCGAAGCCGAACGGCTCGGCCTGACAGCCAGCGATGCCGAGGTCGCCGCCCGGATCCGCGAGCAATTTAAACCGACTGACGGCAAGCCGTTTGATCAGGCGATCTACGAACAAAACGTTACCGAGCAATTTGGCAACATCTCGACCTACGAGCAAAGCGTGCGAGACGATATTAGTGCTCAAAAACTCGAGGCATTCTTGACGGCGGGTGTTACCGTTTCAGAGGACGAGGTCCTCAACGACTTTCAGCGAAAGAACACAAAATTTGATGTCAGCTATGTCGCCGTCAACAATGGCGAATTGGCAAAGACCATTAAACCGACAGATGCGGAACTGCGTGATTATTTTGAAAAGAACAAGCAAAGCTATTACATCAATTCTCCGCAGAAAAAGATCAAATATGTCTTTGTAAATACATCCAAGATCGGCGAGAAGCTCCAGCTTCCCGAAGCAGACATCCGGGCTGAATACGACAGTCTGCCGGCCGACAAAAAGATCGCCGGCGTGCTCGGTCAGGAGATCGTTCTCCGCGTCGCAAAGCCTGAATTTGATGGACAGGTTCAATCCAAAGCCGCCGAATTGGTTCAGCAGTTGAGAAAAGATGGTGCTGCTGTTTCTGAAGAAGCATTTGCAACGATGGCCAAAGGCCAGTCCGAAAATCCGGCAACGGCCCCAAGCGGTGGTAAGCTAAGCGGCCCGGTTCGAGAAAATCCAAATAAACCGGAAGATCCGTTTCAGCAGCTTTTGAAGATGAAACCCGGCGAGGTTTCGGAACCGATTAGCTACCAGAGCCGGTATTTTATTCTCAGACGCGGCGACGATGTTCAAAAGAGTTACGAGACGGCCAAGAAAGAATTGGACGTCAGTCTTCGTAACCGCCGGGCATACTCCGTCGCTGCCGAGCTCGCGCAAAAGGTCGTGGATTCGCTCAAGGAAACCAAAGATCCGATGAAAACGGCACAGGTTTTTGCAAAAGAGGCGAATATGGCCCCGGCCGATATGGTTCGAGAGACCGCGTTCGTCAAACCGGGTGACGAAGTTCCGAATGTCGGCATCTCGCCGCAGTTTGAGGAGGGTATTGCACCGCTCGAAAATGTGAACGATGTTGGCGAAAAAACGCCGATCCAGAACGGGTTTGCGATACCGATGCTGGCCGACAAAAAAGAACCGCGCGACGCAGAGTTTGACGAGGTCAAGGAACAGATCATAGATGTGGTCAAGCTCGAAAAAGCTCAGGCTCAGGTCGAGGAAATTGCCAAACAGATCGCCGCAGGTGCGTCGTCGGCCAGCGGACTCTCAGCGGCTGCTACCGCCAACGGATTAACGGCCAAGGATCAAAAGAATTTCGTCCTCGGCTCGCCTCTCGGCGAGGGTCCGACGGCTGCAACCAACGCAGCTCTTGAGGATGCCGTTTATGCCCTAAAGTCCGGTGAAGTCACAAAAACGCCGCTAAAAGTTGGTGATAACTGGTACATTGTGGGCGTGACAAAACGTGAAGAAGCCGACACGGCCGACTTTGCCAAACAGCGAAGCGGATTGATCGAGCAGATGCTGGCGAAAAAGCGTGGTGCAATTTTTTCGGAATATCTTGCGGCTGCAAAGCAGAAGATGGAAGCAGCCGGAAACATCAAGATCTATCAGGAAGCACTCGACAAAGTCGACGCCCCAGACCCGGCACTGGATACACATAGCCCAACAACCGGTCAATAGAAGCCATAATGTCCGAGAATATGGAGGCTGTCTGAAAAGGCGGCCTTTTTCAGCGCCGGAGTTTCGACGACCGGTTCTCAACTGAAAGAGCTCAGTGGTGCCGACGAAGTGACGATTGAAGTAGTGAGCGCAGACGTAAACAGCTTAACGATTTCTAACACTCTCGTTTCGGCGACGCCGAAAGGTCTAGGTGGACAACGGGAATAGCCGGCTTTGGCGTCACCATCGAGCAACCCGATCTGGATTGTACGTCCAAGAAGACATTTGCCGCTGATCATCCCCAAAAATGCGGGCTGGTAACTTCGTCATCATCAATAGTTTGGTGGTGCGAGAAAAATACCCTACAATTATTTGCCTTCGAAATGTATAAAAATACCGGAACTACGGCTCTTACGACACGCCTTTCCGGATTTGATAGAAAATTTAAGATGTGATCTGGAGATAATTACCGGTATGTCCCGAAAAGCAATAGTATTCCCTCGTATTGTTAGCCGCATCGCGTTTGTTAGCGACGACGGCGGCGACGGCGACGGGCAGTTTGAGCGGAGTGGTCGGTGCGGACGATGTGACTCTGACGATCGGAGCGGCCAACTTCTCGGACAAGAACATCGGCAACGGTAAGACTGTGACGGCGACGGATTTGACCTTGTCGGGAGCGTCGGCGGGCAATTATGTCCTGAGCACTTCGACCGCGACGACGACGGCGAACATCACTCCGCGGGCCGTGACCGGCAGCTTTACGACGCCCAATAAGCAGTATGACGGCAACACGAGTGCCCTGGTTGGGACGCCTTCGCTGACGGGAAGAGTCGGCAGCGAGAACGTAAATCTGACGGGCGGAACTGCCGCATTCAACGATCCAAACGTCGGAACTGGCAAAACAGTGACGCTCACCGGAGCGACTATCACGGGCATGGACGCGGGCAATTATTCGCTCGGTGCGGGGCCGATCACAACGACGGCTGATATCACACCGCGGCCGCTGACGATCACGGCCGATCCCAAGACAAAGACGGTCGGGACGGCCGATCCGCCTTTGACCTTCCAGATCACAAGCGGTTCGCTCGTCGCAGGCGATTCGATAACGGGCAGCCTGTCGCGAGTTGCGGGCGAGACGGTTGGCAATTATGCAATTCTGCAAAACACGCTGACCGCGGGCTCAAACTACGCTCTGACCTACAACGGAGCCAATCTGTCGATCACGGGCACACCGCCGACGACCGGTTTCGAAGGCGACATCAACCGCGTTCCGTTTGGCACGGGAAGCGTCGCGGGCCCCGGCGACAACGCCATCAACGGGCTGGATCTGCTGCAATACGAGCGGTTCCAATCGGGCGAAGACACGCCATCGACGGGTTCGAGCGGCGAATTCCAGCGAATGGACACGGCCGAAGTTCCGGGCGACGGCTGCATCAAACCGAACGACAAACAGCAGATCTTAAACTACATCGCCGGCGGATCGAGCACTTGGATAGCTCCGGCGGGACCGACAAGTGCGGGCGTCTGCCCGCTCGGGCCGGCATCGCCCGCGGTTGAGAATTTCGCTCCCGTAGTGCCGGAAACACAGGAGACGGCTGCCAAGCGCGAACTTCGGATCATGCCGTTGACGGTCAGCTCGGGCGGCATTCACGAGATCAGACTCGCCCTCGATTCGCAATCGAACGAGCGGGTTCTGCAGTTCAGCCTCGATTTTGACCCGTCGATACTGGAGTTCGTCGGCGAACTCGCAATCGGCGTCAACGAAAATGTCGCC
>JBGTCS010000205.1:0-2725 GCA_041748715.1 Pyrinomonadaceae bacterium
AAAGCTCCCCTCCTTACGAAGGAGGGGTGGCGGCGTTTCGCCGACGGGGTGGTTCTTTCTCGCCCGATACCAAGAACCCAGTCTCTATCGCTCCCGATTCCGACTCCGGGGATCGCTTCTCGGTACTGACGGATTCAGTCTTTACCCAGCATATTCTGCATTATCTTGATCTCGGCTCGCTGGCCGCTGTCGACATCCGTCGCAAAGGTGAATAATTCCGCATCCTGTCCACCGCCACGCGTATCGAACAGGTCCTTTACCATATCAAGTGCTCCGGCATGATGCTGGATCATCCCGGTCAGAAACAGGCGGTCAAATTCGGCTCCTTTTGATTTTTTTAAGGCGTCCATCTGCTTTGGCGTCAGCATGCCGGGCATCATCATTTGTTGATGACTCGAATGGCCACCGCCGTGCATATCGCTCATATCACCTATTGCCGGCATCGGCATAGAAACCGGCTCGCCTCGAGATTCGAGCCATCGCTTCATAAAGTTCATCTCATCCGCCTGAGACTGGCTAATACGTGCTCCGAGCAGCAAAAGTTCTTTGTTCCCGGTTCGCGACGTCATGAGCGCGACCATTTCGACAGCCTGGGCGTGATGCATAATCATCCCCTGCATAAACTCGACATCCTTTGCCGAACGCGGCGGCAGCGACGCCCGCGTGGACGAACGCAGCACGCGTGTCGGCTGGCCCGGCGCTCCCGGCTGCACAATGACCGGCCCGGTCTTTGCATCAGGCTGCTGTGCGCTGGCCGACAGCCAAAACATACATAAAATAGCCCCAACGGCCAAAAACGCGCTTCGCAACCCATTAATAAATAATGTCATTTTTGCTTTGTAAAACCTCGAAGGTGATAATAACATGCTCGATGTTTTGGGGAGAAATGATGCGATCCTTCTTAGATGCTGTATGCTTTCCGAGGTCGGCAAAAGACAAGATTGGAATTCGTGCGGCTAATCAGTCAAAGCAGTTTTATCGCTTACAATTCGGCCAACCTAGCTTATAAAGCCTGTGCCTTTTTATTTTGCCTTCGTCTTCTTAAACCCGGTCACAAAAGCATCGGTGTTGTGGGCGAAGCGGATGCCGTAGATGCCGTCGGTTGATTTTAGTTTGCCTTCTGTGACGAGTGCCGATCTGTCGTATGTTGCGACGACTTTGTTATTGATCGAGCACGAGACCTGATTGCCTTTCACGGTTATCGCGATCAATTGTGTTACTGGCTGGCCGACACCGGCCGCTTTGTTGACTGCTTCATCAGCAGCGGCGCGGCGGCCGTTCATCTGAAACGGCTCCGGACCAAATCCGCGAACTATAAATGAGCCGTTGCCGTACGCCGCACAGTAGAGGTAGCTCTGCTTATCCGTTCCCATGTCATTTCCGGCAATAACGATCCCGTACGGATGCGGGTGGTCGTTGATGCTCATGTATTTTGGTTCGCGAAAGGTCGCACTCACGGTGTAATCGCCCTTTGCCGAATTCTTGGGATTCCAATAAGTGACGGCCGGGCCAGTGGTTATGTGAATGGCATCGCCCTCTTTGGCAAGTTTTGCACTGTTGAGCGTATGACCCGCAGCCTGTTCCCGGGCGTCGATCTTGCCGGTCCAGCCTTTGACCTGAACACCGCCACCTTTAACACCAAATGACTCTTCGTCCTGAGCCGAAACGCCCGCAACTCCAATAAATAAAATCGCAACGGAAAGAAACACGGAAAGATAATTTCGATTATTCATAATGGCGCCAAGTTACCACCAAACGATCAACAACTCAACCTATGGGACGAGTGATAGAAAGGTAACGATCGCAAGTCCAAATTGCTGCGTTACACGCCCAAAATGAATATTGCCCTTAGAAAATCAATTGAGGAAAAAATGATAGATCGATCCGATCTTATGCGGCTTTAAGCCCCTGTTTCTTTAAGGCCAATTCATACAGCGTTTCTGGAGCGATGTCTGCTCCGTTTGGCCAAACGACCGTCCAAGTGTCTAGCGAAAAATTCTTAAAATAATCTTTGTTCTCTAAGGGTTTGAAAAAGGGATATTTTTCGATCCATGAGGAAAAATCGATCTCGGACTTTAAACCGTCGCTAAAGGTGAGCTCCAGCGTATAACCGGAAACATATTTTGCATTTGTAACAACGACGATATCTTTCATTTCGATGCTCCTATCTGAGCGGTTCAATTTTTGAGAATTTTCTACCTGCCTGCATCTCCCGCCAGTTCCCCTCCAACTCCTCCTGATGCAAATCAACCCATTCTCGAATTAACCGCACGGCGGTCCGTGAGGTTAGATCGCCTCGAAGAATATTACCCCGGAAATCAAACACAGCCATTTCACCTTGGTGTTCGGCATGAAAATGCGGCGGATTGTGATCGTCGAAAAACATCTTGATCACAATTCCGAAAAAAATAGAAATCGTCGGCACAGCAACCTCTCGTTGCCCATATTATCAAAACAATCGCCTCAAAACCAAAATACATCGGTCGCTATGCCGCCCCATTTGTTGGAATGAAAGGCTGACAAAAAAGAGCGTCGTCGTTCAATTGAATTTAAAATGCGGGACGAAAAGATTATCTAAGGAAAGAAATGGTGGCTGGAGAGGGACTTGAACACTCGACCTCGGGGTTATGAATCCCGCGCTCTAACCAGCTGAGCTACCCAGCCACGAATAATTGATTATAGTTTCGCGTGCGGAAAAATCAAGGTGGTATCAACGAGATGCTGA
>JBGTCS010000206.1:0-3071 GCA_041748715.1 Pyrinomonadaceae bacterium
CAAAAAAGTGCTCGGTTACGCGGTCGAAATGATCCCGCAGCAGAATCCGTACAAGCTAAAACCCGGCAGCACGCTGGATGTTTTATGTATTCGCGACGGCAAACCGCTCGTCGGCCAGATCGTTACCACGGGTTACGAGGCGGGAGGCAAGATCCTAAACGAAACCAGCACACGCACCGATAAAGACGGTATGATCAAGGTCAAGCTTGCCGGTGCCGGCAAATGGTTTGCTAAATTTATCAACATGGTCAAGATCGACGATCCAAAATTGAACTACGAGTCAAAATGGGCGACGTTGACATTTGAAATCAAAAAGTGAGGAATTCCAGAATGAAAAGAAAATTGATCTCCGCAGTTTTATTGTCTTTATTGCTAGTCGCGTCGATCGTGGCGCATGACCTGTTTCTAAAAACAGACAGTTTTTTCTTAAAGCCTAACTCGAAATTTAAGATCGATGTTATGAATGGCACATTCCAGGAAAGCGAAGGTGCCGTCTCATACGCAAGATTAAATGACGTGAGCGTTGTCGCCGGCGGAAAGCGCGAACATCCTAAGGAAACTGATCTTACCAAGAACGAGACCACCGCATTTTTGAATCTGACAACCGGAGCTCCGGGTACATACGTCGTCGGACTCTCGACAAAATCGCGTGAGATCGCTCTCAAGGCCGAAGATGTTAATGGATATCTAAAAGAAGATGGTTTGCCCGACACTTTGGAAGAACGCCGTGTGAATGGCGAGTTAGACAAGGACGCTAAGGAACGTTACGCAAAACATGTCAAAGCTATTTTGCAGGTCGGCGGCAAACAGACCGACGATTACAAAACCGTTCTTGGATATCCCGTCGAACTCGTTCCGCAGCAGAATCCGTACAAAGTCAAAAAAGGCGGCACGCTCGATATTCTCTGCTTACGCGACGGCAAACCACTCGCCGGTCAGGTCGTGTTGGCCGGTCGTGAAACGAACGGTAAGCTGACCGTTGCGCCAGAGCTTCGCAGCGACGCAAAGGGCATGATCAAA
The DNA here is from genome assembly GCA_041748715.1 of Pyrinomonadaceae bacterium. Taxonomy (GTDB): domain Bacteria; phylum Acidobacteriota; class Blastocatellia; order Pyrinomonadales; family Pyrinomonadaceae; genus OLB17. Next base: position 1,021 of record JBGTCS010000206.1, read on the forward strand.
CTCCGTCTCGACGCAGCGGGCAAATGGTATGTCAAATTTATCAATATGACCAAGCTTGACGACCCCGATCTCAACTACGAATCAAAATGGACGACACTGACCTTTGAATTGAAATAGTCGGAATAATGAGTTCCCGTACCGCCAAAATCTTGCTCGTCGATGACGACGATTCGCTTCGTCGGGTGTTGGAATTTCAGCTCGACGAAGCGGGGTTTTCGGTTCACGCCGTGAGCGACGGGCGGCAGGCCCTTGAATTATTCGCCGATCAGGAATTTGACTGCCTTATTACCGACTGGCGAATGCCAAAGATGACGGGGTCGCAGCTTGTCCAACAGGCGACAGCAATTAACAGCGAAGTGCCGATCATCGTTATAACCGCTTTTGGCGATGTCGATGTTGCGGTCGAAGCGATGCGCGGCGGGGCTTTCGATTTTATAACCAAACCGTTTAACCGTCAGGACATTCTCCTGACAGTCGAAAAGTCGTTGAAATACGGTGCCGCACTTGCGGAGAATCGCAGATTGCGGCGCCAGATCCATGAAGAGTCCCGAATCGAAAACGTGATCGGAAGTTCCGACGGGATGCGTCAGGTATTCGACATAGTCGAGCGCATCGCAAAAACAAATGTCACGGTCCTTATCCAGGGCGAATCCGGAACTGGAAAGGAGTTGGTCGCAAAGGGAATTCACTATTCCGGCCCACGAAAAGACCAGCCGTTCATAGCTATCAATTGCGCCGCTATTCCCGAATCTCTCATCGAGGCCGAACTGTTTGGCTATAAAAAAGGAGCTTTTACCGGAGCTGCCGGCGAATCAAAAGGCAAGTTCGAGGAAGCGAACGGAGGAACTCTATTCCTTGACGAGATCAGCTCGATGCCGATAATGTCGCAAACGCGGCTGTTACGGGTTTTGCAGGAGCAGGAAGTTACGCGTCTTGGCGAAACCGCACCGAGAAAGATTGATGTTCGAATCATCGCTGCCACCAATGAAGATCTCGAGTCGCTGATCAAAGAGAATAAGTTTCGCGAGGACCTCTTTTACAGGCTTGCAGTCGTTCCGGTTACAATTCCCCCCCTGCGCGACCGACGCGAAGATATACCCATTTTGACCGAGTATTTTGCCGCTCGATCTGCAGCAAAACACGATATTAAACCGCCAAAGATCGATCGCGATGTATTTAAGATCTTTTTCGACCATCCGTGGATGGGAAACGTTAGGGAGCTTGAGAATTTGGTCGAGCGAATGGTTGTCCTTTCCGACAGCGACCGGTTGTCAGCCGACGACATCCCGGCGAATGTAAAAAGCCCGGCCCAGTCTAATGGCGACCTTTGGTTTTCACTTCCGGCCGAGCCGATAAATCTGGAAGATATCGAACGAAATATCATTCGTGCATCGCTTGCCCGACACGAAGGCAATCAGTCGCAAACAGCAAAATATCTGGGGATCACGCGAAGTGCACTGATATATCGCATGCAAAAATTTGAGTTGGAAGGGCGAGATTCTTAGCTTCAGCATACGAGTATGGACACAGCGTCGCTCAATCTTGTTTCCCCGCGAAACCGATTACTAATTTCAATCGTGATCGCGGTGACGATCGTTCTCGTTACAATTCTTCATTTTCTTACCCCGGTCGATCAGATAGTCTGGCACGAGATCTATCAGCGGCTCTATTATTTTCCGATCATAGCCGCTGCTTTGCTTTTTGGGATGCGAGGCGGCTTGGCCGCGTCGCTTTTTACCACCATCGTCTATTCGCCGCATATTTACCTTCATTGGCAAGAAGGACATTTTGACTATTCTATAAACCAATATGCCGAGATCGTAATCTTTAATCTCGTCGGCGGTATAATGGGCGCACTTGGCGACCGCCTTCGACGGGCACGCGAACGATCCGAACGGAACGCAGAAGAACGACGGCAGGCATTTGACGAGCTGCAAAGCACATTTCAACAGCTTTTACAGGCCGAAAAGCTTGCATCGCTCGGAGAACTGTCCGCCGGCATTGTTCATGAGGTCCGTAATCCGCTGGCATCGATCAAAGGTGCGATCGAA
>JBGTCS010000207.1:0-3814 GCA_041748715.1 Pyrinomonadaceae bacterium
CGAGGTTTACTCGGTGACCATCGGTGGCCGCGATCTTATTTTTCGCTTAAACAACGAGCCGCGTTTTATGCTCGGGTCGCACAATAATATTCCGCTTTTTAAGGCTAAGGGTATCAATGTTCCCGATATACTTGCCGAAGATTTATCCAAAACCACAATACCGCTCGCCTATCAGGTCCAAAGCAAGATCCCCGGCAAGGATATCGGCGAGGTGATCAAGACGCTTACCGACGACCAGTTGCGGGCGGTCGGCGGCGATATCGCAAATGTTTTTCGCCAGTTAAGCAGCGTTCCGAACAACGGTAAATTTGGCGTGTTGTGGGGCGACGATAAAGATTTAGTCGATTCGTGGTCAGCGGAGGTGGCCCGCGTAACGCAGGTCGTTATCCGATGGGGAAAAAAGACCGGGGTCCTCGACGCGAAATTAGAAAAAATTCTCACACGGATCAATTCGGAGTACAAGGGTTATTTCGAAAGTGTGAGGCCTCATACCTATTTCGGAGATATTGCGTCAAAAAACGTAATGATTAACGAAGGGCGTTTCTCGGGCCTTGTCGATCTCGACAGCCTCGCTCAGGGCGATCCGCTCGAGGCCATTGGTCGCATTAAGGCAAGTTGGTATGGTACTCGGCACGGTTCAACCTACTCCCAGGCCGTTATGGACTCGCTTGGGCTGTCCGCGGAACAGCGAAAGATCGTGACCATGTACGCTCTGCTCAATCGAATCTTCTGGACGCTTGAGAATGGAGTTCAATTCAATAAAAGCACTATTAGAACCGTCGACCGGGAACGCGAGGCCAAAGACAAACACATCGTTGACGAACTCTTGAACGAGCTACATGGCGACGCGAAGACCCCCGAAGAAGTTGTCGAGCAGCCAATCGTTAATATTCCCGAGACACAATCCGAACCGCCGCCTGTTGTCGTCAAACCACCTCGCAAACCGCGGTCAAAACCCGTTCTAATCGAATCGGCAATGGCGGTTCCGGAATCCCTTGGTAAGCCGGAATTGGTCTTGCCGGAAATACAACCGCCCTCGAATTTTACCGAGCGTCCCACCGAATCTAGACGAGATGTCTTGCCCGCGGACCCTATACCGCTCAAAATTATGGTCGAAGCCAGCGGCCTGTCCAAAACATATACGAGCGGGGGCGTTGGTTTTAATGCACTAAAAGAGGTCGACCTCCGTATCTACCAGGGTGAATGCGTCGCGATTGTCGGTAAATCGGGCAGCGGCAAATCGACGCTTATGCACCTGCTCGCATGTCTCGACGCACCAACCGAGGGTTATGTTTATGTCGACGGCGACGAAACCACAACGATGTCTGAAACTGAAAAGAATAAGCTGAGAAACGAAAAATTTGGATTTGTTTTTCAACAGTTTTTCCTCAACGGGCGCGAAACCGTTTTTGAGAATGTCGTTCTCCCGATGCGTATCCGAGGTGCGTCGGATTTCGAGATGATCACCAACGCGGACGAAGCTCTCGCGTCGGTTGATCTGTCGGACAAATCCGACAAAAAGGCAAAGGATCTCTCGGGCGGAGAAAAACAGCGTGTCTGCATCGCCCGCGCGCTTGTCGGCAAACCACAGGTCATATTTGCCGATGAACCAACCGGAAATCTAGATTCGAACACCGGCGCGGCGATCGAGAATATGCTTTTCGATCTCAACCGCGAAAAAGGCATTACGCTCGTCATCGTCACCCACGACCCCGATCTGTCAAAACGCTGTGGACGCATAATCGAAATGAAGGACGGACAGATAGTCGCCGAATCTCGAGCGGAGGAGGAAACCGGCAATGAAAACATGGGATCTGCTAAAACTAGCTAACCGCAATCTGTTTCGCAACAAATTGCGCACATTCCTTACCGTGGCTGCGATCTTTGTGGGTTCATTTACGCTGACGATGACCAACGGTATCGGCGACGGCATGCGAAGCTATGTCGAGAGCCAGGTCAAAAATATCGAGGGCGATGCCGTGATTTTTGTTCGCAAAAAGTTTGAACGTCAAGAGGGCGGACCGCGTAGGGATGCTCCGGTCGAGTACAAGGACGAGTCAGTTGCGCCCGCGACACCAACACCGCCACCGGATAAATTCGACCCGGCGGCACAATTAGCTACGCTTCCTCAAATGGAGGACGCCGTCCGCGAAAATACCGACGTAAGGAGAATAACGCCGCAATATGAAATCAACGCCGAATATATAACTCTCGATGGTCAGAAAAAATATCGGGTCAATCTCGGCATGGTTTCGCCGGGCATCACTCAAAAGACCGAGGCCGGAAACACTATCACCGGAAACAGTCAGATCGTGATTCCGCTGAGTCTCGCCAAGGAACTAGACCCGGAGATTGAAAACCTGATCGGAAAGAACGTAACCATTGGCTACAAATCGGTCGATAAATCAATGCGGACGCTTTCGCTCAAGGTCGTTGGTATCGCCACAAAGGGATTTATGACGATCACCAGCTCGTTCGTTGACGTTGGCACGGCCGCTGCGATCGACGCCGATCAACGTAAACCCGACGATCCAGGCAGGTTTTTCAATTTCACTGTCCAACTCTCGTCGGCGGACCCGGCAAAGATAGAGGCGGTTAAGAAGAACCTCGATGAAAAAGGTTTTACCGCCGAAACGATCGCCGATAAGCAAAAACGGACCTATGACGCTATCGGAATCTTTAAGATCGGCATGAGTCTGGTGGCTTTTATCGCATTGCTCGCCGCTTCGTTTGGAATCATAAACACGCTCGTCATCGCCGTTCTCGAACGCACAAAAGAGATTGGCCTGCAAAAAGCTCTCGGCATGGGGCGTGGCAAAATATTCGCCATATTCTCGCTCGAATCCATTCTGATCGGTTTTTGGGGAGCGCTGCTTGGAACTGTCGTCGGAATCATCGTCGGTCTGATAGCAAACCAAGTTCTAATTCAGGCCTATGAAGAGTCGTTTGAGGGATACTCGCTTTTTGTCTTTACCATCCCGTCAATAGCGTTGGTAATGTTCATTGTCTGCACTATCGCCTTTGTCGCTGGTGTCGTGCCCGCGATTCGTGCCAGCCGCCTAAACCCTATCGAATCACTGAGATATGAATAACTGTTTGGCCCTGGTCGAAGAAACACTTCAATGTCGCGGTCGCAACACCTTTTAACACAAGCGGTTCTGACATTTATGCTTAGCCTCAAATAGGTTAATGTATCTCGTAAGTACGAGGGCTAAATATGAATCGATACATAACTTTCTTTTTTCTGCTGCTAACAACAGCGATCTTTGCCCATGCTCAGTCCCCATCCGAGGGCGAACTAACAACTCTATTGAACGAATTCCTCGCCGGTGCCAGTCGAAATGACGCCGCCGTTCACGAGCGTTTCTGGGCCGAGGATCTCATATACACACGTTCCGCAGGTACGCGGACTGGCAAGGAAGATTTGATGAAAGGTGTTCGCACCGCACCGCCGTTAAAACCCGGTGATCCGGTAACAGTGTATTCGGCGGACGAGGTACGCATTCAGCAGTATGGCAACACGGCCGTCGTGGCGTTCAAATTGGTCGGCAATACCACGCGTTCAGACGGTTCCGCGACTGTTTCTTACCATCTAAATACCGGGACTTTCGTCAAACGAAACGGCAGGTGGCAGGTCGTCGCATGGCAGGCCACCGTCGTGCCCAAAGCCGAGCCAAAGCCCGAGCCTTTACCGGAGACTCCGAAAGTCGAATCTAAACCCATTCAGATCTCCGCGACCGAAAACCCAATTGCTCCGGCCGCTGAAGCGTCCAAATCCGGCGATTCCAAAAAATATCAGAAAGGTGCGCGCGGC
>JBGTCS010000208.1:0-3286 GCA_041748715.1 Pyrinomonadaceae bacterium
AATGATGAATGATGAATGATGAATGATGAATGATGAATGATGAATGATGAATGATGAATGATGAATATCGAATAATGAATCTAATTCTACATTCTACATTCTACATTCTACATTCTACATTCTACATTCTACATTCTACATTGGACTGCCGTCCGCGGCCGCGGCTTTAGTGAGTGATCGATCTGTCATATAGTAGAAAAATCCCCGTTTAGGACAATGCCTATGAAACAGTGCCCGGTTTGTCAGCGAACCTATACGGACGAGTCGATGCGTTTTTGTCTCGATGATGGAGCGCGCCTTGAGGCCTCGGCTTCACTTAATGAGACTCCGACGGCGATCTTTGCCGGACCGCAGAATTCAGCGGCGAGCCAGCAGAACATTCGCTTTTGCGAGACCGTGGACGATGTTAGCATCGCCTATTCGGTGACGGGCAAGGGCCCGATGCTGGTGCGCGTGCTGGGACATTTTACGCATCTCGAAAAAGAATGGGAATGGCCGGAACTGCGGCGTTTTTGGGAACGGCTCGCCGAGCGGTTCACAGTCGTGCGTTACGACGGCCGCGGCATCGGGCTGTCGGGCAAGTACGAGGGTGAATTTACCGAAGAGACGCGCCAGTTCGATCTCGATGCCGTGCTCAAAGCCGTCAATGCCGACCAGCCGATGCTGATGGGCGTTTCCGAAGGCGGATGGACCGCGGCAAGCTTTACAAACCGTCACCCTGAACGTGTCGGAAGCCTCGTTCTTTACGGTTCTTATGTGCGCGGTGCAAGAGCACGGCCGGACTTCGACCCGGAAGAGGATGAGGCCCTTGTCACTCTTATCCGGAAAGGATGGGGCCGCGATACGCCCGTCTTTCGCCAACTATTTACGAGTCGATTCTTCCAGCAGGACGCCGATCCGCGTGTGATCGCCCACTTTAACGAATTGCAGCGCGCCTCGACGGACGGCGACACCGCCGCCCGCTATTGGGCGTCGCTGCACACCAGAGGCGACGGCAGCGAAATGTTTCGCCGCCAGGATAAGCCGACCCTTGTCATACACTGTCAGGACGATCTTGCCGTTCCGGCGGACGAAGGCCAGCGGCTCGCTGCCACCATTCCCGACGCCCAGCTTGTGCTCCTGCCGAGCCAAACCCACTACTTTCCCGCCGACGCGGAGATCATCGAAAAAGTTGCCGCTGCGATAGAGCGGTTCGCCTTTCCCGATCGATGAGATAGTCGCGATCGATATCGAGTTGCTGACCTGAACGCAGATCAGGAGATAACCGTACCGCGAGTGAATAATGAAGAGTGATGAATATCGAATATCGAATGACGAATGACGAATATCGGTTTACGTGCGAACCTACGCTATCGCTCAGTTAATTCGGTCGAGGACGCCGGGTTGCGGGCCGTCGAATTCCTGGTATCGTTTACGGTCATTGTCGGTGAACTCAACAGTTAGTTCGAGGTGCGAACAGTGAATACATGCGTGCGCATTGATCTTTCGGCTGCCGCCGCCGAAGATTCGCTTTAAGTACGATATGTCCTTGGATTGAAAAGCAATACCTCCGCCAGCTGAGGTATCCAACAACGTGCCTTCAATTATTGCCGTCGCTCCGCATCTTACACATTCCATAACCCCGACCTCCAATCCCTTTTTTAATTAGTATCTCGCTATCGCACACCTGAAGCGCCAAGTTTACTAAATTCGTAGGATAAAAGCCGCGTAGCGGAGGAATGATGGTAGTCCTCAGTTGATGTTCCCGCTAAACTCGGCAAATGCTAAAGTCGGAAATAATTTGGGAATGCCCCGGCCCTTACTTACAGGCGGACCGCTGATCGCTGATCTTAGGGACAAACTACTTTTCGACGAGTTCGCCGATCTCTTTCTGTAGACTTTCGCGTTGAACCAATAGGCGGAAAAATAATGCCCGCTGACGAAAAAGGAGCCATGTCGATCTCAGCCAGACGCGCATATCGACCAGAGTTTCCGAGGAGCGTAATGCGATGTAGCCGCAAATGATCGTTGCCAATGTCGAAAGCAGAGCGATCTGCCAATCGAAGTGATACCAGAGGATCGAAGCGACGACCAGCCAGGTCAGCGGCATGAGAGCGATCGCGGCGATGATCGTCGAACTCGAACCGGCGACATCGGTGTCATGGGTTTTGAAAATTCGCCCCATCAGATTTGAGAAAAAGTACGCCGGCGAATGAATGATCGCGCCGATGATCGCCAGAGGAGCGGTTACGATCAAAAAAATGACGCGCAAAACTAAATATCGAAAAACATACCACGTCGGATGGTGCAGGATCGACAGGCTTTCGGTCGAGACGCCGCTAGCTTTCAGATCGTTTTCGTAACGCGTGACTTTCGCGTTCAGCTCAAGCATTTTTTGCGGATCCTCTCTTTCCAGCAGAGCGTATTTCGCCGCCAGATCCTGCAGTCGGAGGACCGTTTGCGTCAGGGTCTGTTTGAAGATGAGATTTTCAAAAACCGAGGAAAACAACGCTTCGGCTCGTAAAACCGCATCCAGTTCGGTCTCGGTTTCCAGATTTAAGGTCACATCGCGAAGCCCTTTTTCAATTTTCGTCGTCAACTGAGCAACCGCGTCACGCGGCGGTTCGCCGTTCGCGTCGAGTCGGACCGCGTCGACCTCAAAAGCCTCGCCGTAACGAATCAGAGCCTCGCTTCTGAACGAAGTTTTGGACGTGTAATAGAGCCCGACCGGAACGATTTTAAGGCTGCGGGCCGGCTCGAACTGTTGCGAAACGGCACCGAGAGCGATCCGGGCGGCGCCGGTTTTCATTTTTTGCAGATGCGGCTCATCGTGCGAGATCCCTTCGGGAAAGATCGCGATACAGCGTCCGCGTCGCAGCAATTCAAAGCAGTTGTCGAATGTGACGGCGTTGCTTGCCAACTTAGATCCGTCATCGATCCGCCGGTAAACGGGCAGGATCTCAAAAGTTCGCAGCAGAAACGCCCCGATCGGATTGTCGAAAAGGGTCGATTTGGCGAGAAAGGAAACGCGTCGCGGCATCGAGACGAAAACGAGAGCCGGATCTACCAGGCCGTTTGGATGATTGAGAACGAATAACAATGGGCCCGACGCCGGAACTTGTTCCACGCCCACGACCTCGATGCGACGAAAAAATAAGCGAAGAGCAATGCTAATGATTGCGTGAATAATCTGTCGAATGACCGAAGCACCCTTGCCGAGACGAATCATCTGCCATAAACGAATTGTTGTTACTTTTGGGTGCATCGACAAAATTCATTTTGTCGTTTAGAACCGCAGGTGTCTAGT
>JBGTCS010000209.1:0-2238 GCA_041748715.1 Pyrinomonadaceae bacterium
GGACGTTTACCGACCGTCGCGGTTAATTCCTGTTCGCTGCCACCGCGCAAAATCGTCAATTTTACTTGATGATCCGGGGCGACCTCACTGACGAGACGGGTCAATTTGCGGCTGCTGGTGACTGGTTCGCCGTTAAAACGAACGATCACATCGCCGTCCTTGAGCCCGGCCGCCGCCGCTGGCGAATTTTCCAAAACTTTTTCAATAGCGACACCGCGAACTTCGCGCAAGCCAAATTTTGCAAAATTCTCTTTACTGACTTCCTCGGTCTGAACGCCGAGATAGCCGCCGTCGCCATCAAACGCAAAGGCAAAACTTCTCGATTCAGGTGCCTTATCTTTCTTAGCGTCGGGTGTCTGCCCAAACACAATAGTGAACGCCGATGTGACGATCAACACAGAAATAAACGATCTATTAAACATAAAAACTCCTCCAAAAATAAGTTTCCTTAAGTAAGAATGACGATGTTTACTACGCATCGGTTACATTTTTTGTTGCGCGTGCGGTAGTAAAAGGTTGCCTTTGGTAAGAGTCGGGAGCGGCGGCGACTGGATGCTCAGCCCGTAAGAATTTATGCACACTCATTACCAGTCGTGTTTTCGATAACGGAATTGTTTGACTCGAAATTAACAATAAGTTTAAGATTCAATTGTGAAAAAGCTTGAAGACCGAATTACAATCGATCCGGATCTGCTAAACGGTAAACCCGCAATTAGAGGGCAGCGAATAGCTGTTCAGACAATTTTGGATTTTTTGAGTAATGGCGATGACGTTGACGAGATACTCGAAAATTACCCTTCACTCGAAAGGGAAGATATTTACGCCTGCCTAAAATTCGCTTCTGAATTGATGCAAAACAACTACAGGTTTGATTCGGTTCCGGCATGAAGCGATTTATTATTGACGCCAATCTGCCCCGATGTATACCTGCCTGGCAAACTGAGAAATTTTGGTTTGTTGTCGATATCGACGACGAGTGGAGTGACACCGAGATTTGGAATTATGCCCGGAAAAATGACTGCACAATTGTCACCAAAGACGCCGATTTTTCCCATCGGATAATTGTCGCTCACCCGCCGCCCAAAGTCATCCACCTTAGAATAGGGAATCTCCGATTGCGCGAGTTTAGCCTATTTATTGAAAGAAACTGGAAGTTTATCAAGGAAGCCTCTCACCAAAATAAGCTGGTTAATGTCTACATAGATCGTATCGAGACGGTAGAATAAATATCCGATGGGGAAGAAAGTACCGCGTTCATCTCTTTAAAAGCATTGTCATTTCAGCTTCGAAAGCCGTTCGGCGGCGGCCTCGAGCGTTTCGTCTTTTTTGCAGAAGCAGAACCGAACCATTTGCGATCCCAGTTTTGGATCGTGATAGAACGATGATCCGGGAACGACGGCGACGCCGATCTCGCGAATCAGGTGTTTTGTAAATTCGATATCATTGGCAAAACCGAATGCGGAAATATCGGCCATCACGTAATATGCTCCCTCGGGAAAGTCGCATTTGAACCCGGCATTTTGCAGAACCGGCACGATAAAATCGCGTTTCTTTTGATAGTCGCGTTGAAGTTCGTCGTAATAGCTCGGCGGCAGACTCAAGGCGTAAGCCCCGGCATGCTGCAGCGGGTTGGCGGCACCAACCGTTAGAAAATCGTGAACCTTACGGATCGCTGAGGAAATATCCGGTGGAGCGATGCAGTAACCGACGCGCCAGCCCGTCACCGAATAGGTTTTTGAGAGCGAATTTACGACAACTGTCCGGTCGCGCATCCCTTTGATGTTCGCCATGCAAATATGTTGAGGTTTACTATTTTCTAAATCTCCGTCTGAAATTTCAGATCTCAACTTTGAAATTTCAGGTCTGGGATCGTAGAGAATATGCTCGTAGATCTCATCGGTAAAACAGAGAGCGTCAAACTCTTTGCAGAGATCCGCGATAAATTCCAGCTCATTCTGCGTAAAGACTTTTCCGGTCGGATTGTTAGGATTACAGATGATAATCGCTTTTGTTTTTTCGTTAAAAGCGGCCCTCAGTTCATCGCGGTCGAATACAAAACCATCGTCGGTCCGATACAGCGGAACATGCCGAGGCGTCGCGTCCGAAAGGATCGCGTCCGGCGCGTAATTTTCATAAAATGGCTCAAAAACGACAACTTCCTCGCCCTCGTCAACCGTCGCCATCATCGCCGCGATCATTCCCTCGGTCGAGCCGCAGGTCACGGTGATCTCGGTTTCC
>JBGTCS010000210.1:0-6249 GCA_041748715.1 Pyrinomonadaceae bacterium
ACCAATTGGCATGTCCCGTTGCGGGTTTTTAGCTTCCTGTGCCGCCGTCGATACTGCGTCAAAACCGATATAGGCAAAAAAGATAACAGCCGCCCCCGTCACAACGCCTGTAAAGCCAAACGGCATAAAGGTTGAACAGCCAGCATCGGCCGGGTTGCAGCCGATCCCTAAATTGCTTGGATTGACATAACCTACTGCAGCGACAATAAATAACACAACAACCAGGACTTTGATGACGACAATAACCGAGTTAAAACTGGCCGATTCCTTAATACCACGAATAAGCAGCAGTGTTACCGCAACGGCGATCAATGCAGCGGGAAGGTTAAAAATCCCCAGAACCGTTGAACCGTCGGATAAGGTCATAACTTGCCCGGGCGGAGCGGCCAATTGTGCCGGGAATATGATGCCGAGATCCTTTAGGAAACTAACCACATATCCCGACCATCCGACCGCTACGGTTGCCGCGCCGAATGCATACTCGAGGATGAGATCCCAGCCGATGATCCAGGCGATGAATTCGCCGAGAGTACCGTATCCGTAAGCGTAGGCAGACCCGGAGATCGGCACACTGGCTGCAAATTCGGAGTAACATAATGCCGCAAATGCACTAACGATACCGGCGATGATCATCGAAATGATAACAGCCGGTCCGGCGTGCTTGCCGGCGGCCTGTCCGGTAAGAACAAAGATCCCGGTGCCGATGATGGCCCCGACCCCAAGCATCGTGAGATCCAAACCCGTCAACGTTTTCTTTAAAGTATGCTCGCCGGTCTCTTGGGCCTCAGCAATGATCTTAGAAATCGGCTTCGTCGAGAAAAGTGACATCAAACCCTCCGTTTAATCGTCGCGAATTGTTTTCTTATTTTGAGCCCGGCAAGATTTGCCGATAAATAATATCGAACTGTAAGATTCGCGGTAGCTAAAGTCAAGCGAACGCAGGATTCAGACCGATCTGCAGACGAAAAAAAGAGTGCGGATTTTCGTCCGCACTCTTTTCCATTAAATGTCCCCACAAATTTATCTAGGTTTTTCCGATCGCCGACAGATACCGATTCAATTCTTCCCGGACTTTCGGGAAAAGGAATAACAGCCCGATCATGTTTGGAAAAACCATGGCAAGGATCATCGCGTCTGAAAAGGCCAATACTGAATCAAGCGATGCTGCCGCACCGATCACGACGAACAGGCAAAAGAGAACCTTAAATGAAAGATCAACAGCCTTTGAACGGCCGAACAGGTATTTCCAGGATTGAAGGCCATAGTAGGACCATGAGATCATTGTCGAAAATGCAAATAAAACAATCGCAACGGTCAATACGATGTTAAAGCCCGGCAGAACGTCATTATAGGCTCGTGCTGTTAGATCAACGCCGTTAACGGCCTGGCCATCGATCATAACGCTCGTACCGCCATACTGGAAAAACCCATCCATATTGAAAAGCACAATAACGACTGCGGTCATCGTACATATCACGACAGTGTCGATAAATGGCTCGAGCAAAGCCACAAGGCCTTCGCTCGCTGGATATTTTGTCTTAACTGCAGAGTGAGCAATTGCGGCCGAACCAGCGCCGGCTTCATTAGAAAACGCCGCACGTCGGAAACCCTGAATAATAACGCCTGCAATGCCACCCACACCGGCCTCGGGCGTAAAGGCTCCCGAAATAATCTGGCCGATAGCGGCCGGGATCTCGGAAAAATGAGCAAAGATAATTATCAGCGACGCGATAACATAAATAACGGCCATCAGCGGAACCAATTTTTCAGTTACCCGGGCAATACGTTTGATACCGCCAATGATCACTATGGCAACTAATATCGCCATCAAGAGGCCGATGATCGTTCGAGCGGCGCCACCCGTGCCGAAATTGAACATGGTCGCAAGCTGAGTAGTGGCCTGATTGGCCTGAAATGCATTGCCGCCGCCGAACGAGCCGCCGACGCAGAATACAGCAAAAATAATAGCGAGCACCTTACCGAACGTCCCCATCTTGAGAGTGGCAAACCCTCTCGATAGGTAATACATCGGTCCGCCATGTACAGTCCCGTCAGCATCGATATCACGATATTTGACTCCTAATGTGCACTCGACGAATTTCGATGACATGCCAAGAACCCCGGCGACAATCATCCAGAAGGTCGCACCTGGACCGCCGATGCCGACGGCGATCGCGACACCGGCGATGTTGCCCAGCCCTACGGTTCCAGAAACCGCAGTTGCCAGAGCCTGAAAATGATTGACTTCGCCATGATGGCTTTCGTCTTTAATGGTATCCACGATATCGCCACCGACGATGTTTACCTCTGCCTTTTCCACATGCGGCTCAGAATGGCCAGAATCACCGGCTAGTTCAATATCGTCATATTTGCCCCGCACAACGTTTAGAGCGAGTGGGAATCGACGAATATTTACAAATCCAAAAGCCACGGTAAAAAACAGGGCCCCGGCGATGAGCAGGATCAAAACCAACGGTAGATTGAAAGGGGCCGGAAGGGGAACGGGATAAAAAACTAGCCATTCAAACCAATCGGCCACCGGTTTAAACGCTTCGTCGATGCGTTTGTCTAGCCCTTTCTCTTGGGCAGCGGCTAAGACAGGAAAAACGAAAACCGAAAGAATCGGTAGTAGAAACTTCGCGTATTTGTGAGTCATTTTCACCTCGAGATCAAAATTTTGTTGCGTATCGCCAAAAAAGGCAAAGAAATTGAGAATTGCGTAATGTCGAGCATTGTATAATTAGCGGCGTAGTAATTACAAATGAAAAGGCAGCAACGGCGGAATTCGATGAATATCAGGCCGAACATATATCCCTATCTTATTATGAGCCCTTCAGAACAACTCGGCGATATGCCAGCGAACGAATTTCGACGGCATGGGTATGCAATTGTCGATTGGATCGCAGATTATTTCGAGCGTCTTGAGACCCTGCCGGTCCTTTCGCAGATCGAGCCGGATTCGCTGAAAAATGGGCTGCCGGCCTCGGCTCCGGAAAAAGGCGAGGATTTCGCTGATATTTTTGCCGATGTCGACCGGCTTATTTTGCCCGCTGTGACGCACTGGAATCATCCGAATTTCCACGGGCTGTTCTCGACCTCGACCAGCTCCGTCGGTGTATTTGGCGAGATGCTGACGGCGGCGTTTGATATGAAGGGCATGTTGTGGCGAACCGCTCCGGCCTCGACCGAGCTCGAAGATGTCGTTCTCGACTGGCTCAGGCAAATGATGGACCTGCCGCCTCATTTCGAGGGAATTATCTACGACACGGCTTCGGTTTCGACTATGCACGCCATCGCCGCCGCGCGTGAAAAGGCCGGTCTGAGTATCCGCAATGAAGGTATGAGCGGACGCGACGATGTTCCGCTGCTGCGTGTCTATGCTAGCGAACATGTTCACTCGTCGATAGATAAATCGTTAATTACACTCGGTCTCGGACTGCGTTCATTGCGAAAGATCGAGTGCAATGAACGATTCGAAATGATAACGGAAAAGCTGGCCGCGGCTATCGACGAAGATATCGCCGCCGGTTACAAGCCGATCTGCGTTATCCCGACCATCGGCACCACATCGACATCGAGCGTCGATCCGGTCGATGTGATCGCCGATATCTGCGAAAAACATGGACTCTGGCTCCACATCGACACCGCGTATGCCGGTTCGACGGCGATCGTGCCAGAGTTTCGCCACTATTTTACCGGGCGTGATTCCACCGAACCAAATCCGCAATCCGCAATCCGCGATCCGCAATTAAGAGGCTGGGAACGCGCCGACTCGATAGTCGTCAATCCGCATAAATGGCTGTTTACACCGTTCGACCTGTCCGTCCTGTATTGCAAAGACTTAAGCGTTTTGAAAGACGCATTTTCACTGGTCGCCGAGTATCTCAAAACCAGCGACGAGCAATCGGTTAAGAACGGAATGGATTACGGCATCCAGCTCGGCCGCCGTTTCCGAGCCTTAAAACTCTGGTTCGTCATCCGCTATTTCGGCCGCGAAGGCCTTATTGCCCGACTTCGCGAACACTGCCGCCTCGCCCGTCTGTTTGCTTCATGGGTCGAGGAATCGCTTGATTTCGAACTGCTGGCCCCAGTGCCGTTCGCTCTCGTGTGCTTCCGCGCGAATCCGAGTGTCAGTAGCCCGCACGTAAGTAAGGGCCACGTCGGCGATACGGAACTCAACGCACTCAATGAACGCATCATGAACGAAATCAATGCCTCCGGCGAGGCGTACCTGTCGCACACAAAACTAAACGGCAAAATCGCCCTGCGACTATCAGTCGGCAGCATCCGAGTCGAAGAACGGCATCTGCGAAAGGTTTGGGATCTACTTAACTCCAGGGTCGTATAATGTCAGGCCTGATAGTTTTCAGCTACTACGGAAATGAATTTTCGTGCGATGCCTGCCCGAATCTACACCGCTATCGAAAGTATTTTTAAATGGGAGTTTTTAGACTGTTAATGTAGAATAGTCCAGTCCCTAGGCATAGTTGCTCAATACAAATGGAACGAATCGGTTACATCCAGATAAAGGTCGTCGGAAAAAAGGGTAACCTTCAACTTACGCCCGAAAATTACGACATCAAAGACATTATTTCTGTCCTAGAGCATGCCGAAAACCTTCTTTTTCCAAACAATAAGAAGGAAAGACCTACGATCAGCTACGACATCCAAAGCGGGTCGGTCAAACATATTCTCAAAACTTCGCTTCAGGCTATTATCGGCTTCAATGCTCTTCTGCTTCAGATTTACAACAACAACTACTCGATAGATTTCCTTGAATCACCTACTGCCCGCGCCTTTGAGTATTTCCAGGATTCCGCAAAAAAGCAGGGGGTAGCTTTTGAGATTTCAACATCGGTCAAAGATTCTGGGGAATTAATAGTCGACGCATATACAGAGTTTCTTCGATCCGAAGAAATATGGGTGGATGCGGAATTCTACTTTTACGGAATCGTCACGGACTTCGGCGGGAAAGAAAAGGCCAATATTCACTTAGACACTAAAGAATATGGCATTTTAAAGGTCAATTCTGACAAGAAAATGTTAGGTGATTACGAATCAAATCCTCTTTATAAGCCATACGGAATTCGAACTATGGGAAAACAGAACGTTCACACCGGCGAGTTGGATAAATCTTCTTTGAAACTCCTTGAAATTGTCGACTATGACCGGAATTATAAAGACGACTATATATCAGAGCTTATCAGTAAAGCTTCCATAAGTTGGGCAGGTATCGGAGATGCGGATGAGTGGCTGTCCGAAATGAGATAGATATGCAAGAACAGTGTGTCCTTTTGGACACAAGCTTTTTCATTAGACTGTTGAACCGAAATGACTCGCTTCATGAAAATGCGCTGGGTTTCTTCCGACATTTTCTTGACAAAGGATTTCGGCTAAAATGTTCAACGGTGAGCGTTGCTGAATACTGTGTAAAAGGTTCCATTGACGAGTTGCCGCTCAGAAATCTTGAGATATTGCCGTTTAATCTGAGTCATGCTATTAAAGCCGGGGAAATAGCGAATTTGGTTTTTGCTAAACGAAACACTCTCGATCTGGAAAATCGCCTCATAATTCCTAATGACACAAAGCTATTTGCCCAAGCCCACAATGACCACGAGGTTACCTCGTTTGCTACATCGGACAAAGAATCTATCAAGGTCTTTGATTTTCTGAAAGAGTCGATCTCAATGGATTTTGAGATTCTTATATATCCGCGAGCCCTACAACGAGGTTATGGGAATTTTACCGCTACAAGATTGAAAATCGAATCCGATTATTAACTCTCCAAGATCCTTCTTGACCAAAACCCTCTCCTATTTTGTCTTATGGCGAGCCGACCTCATCCCAGATCTTATGCCCGCGGGTCTCTTTTAGAAATATCGATCCAACAACAAACGTGATCGCGGCGATTATCATTGGGTAATAGAGCCCCGCGTAGATATTGCCCGTTTGGGCGATGATCGAAACGCCGATCAGCGGCAAGAGGCCGCCGAAAACGCCGTTGCCGATGTGATACGGCAGCGATAGGGCCGTATATCGTATCTTTGCGGGAAATGCCTCGACCAGATACGCAGCGATGGGGCCGTAAACCATGGTCACCCAAAACACCTGGATAAATACAAGAAATATCAATAACCAGGCGGCTCGTTTTGAAAGAAGATCGCCGATAGTCGAGTATTCGAGAACTTTTGGCGCGTTCACTAAGGCTCCAGTTTCGTCACGCGATTGCGGTGTCAGCGAGATCGCGCC